>RFOC01000026.1 GCA_009926815.1 Planctomycetota bacterium | reverse complement strand
CGAGATCAGCCTCGGCATGAAGCAGACCGAGGTGAACCCCTGGGAGCTGGTGGCGGAGAAGTACCCGCCGGGCACCATCATCGAGGGCAAGGTCCGCAACCTGGCCAACTACGGCGCGTTCATCGAGATCGAGCCGGGCATCGACGGCCTGCTGCATGTCAGCGACATCAGCTGGACCAAGAAGGTCGCCCACCCGAACGAGGTCTTCAAGAAGGGCGACGCGGTCAAGTGCGTGGTCCTGGATGTCGACCGCGAGAAGCAGCGCGTGGGCCTGGGCACCAAGCAGCTGAGCGAGGACCCGTGGCTCGAGGCCATCCCCGGCGCCTACCGCCCGGGCATGATCGTGAAGGGCCACATCACCAAGATCACCAACTTCGGCGTGTTCGTCGAGCTGGAGGAGGGCCTCGAGGGTCTGCTCCACATCAGCGAGCTCAGCGACCAGAAGGTGGAGAACCCGCTCGACGTGGTGAAGCCCGGCCAGGAGGTCGACGTGAAGATCCTTCGCGTGGACACCTCGGACCGCAAGATCGGCCTGAGCCTCAAGCGTGCCCAGTGGGGCGCCGGCGCGGCGGGCGACACTCGCGACGCGGGCGCGGACGAGTTCCCGCGGATCAAGCCTGCACCCACCCGCGGCGGCATGGACGACCACGGTGCGCTGGGCACCGACAAGATCCGGTTCTGAACCCCGGCATCACCCCGAAACCACGCGACCTCGGCCATTCGGCCGAGGTCGCTTTGCTTCCCGGGGAAGAACCTGGGGGCGGGAACCCCGAAGGGACGCCCACTTTCATTCAAGGGGTCGTGGCGATCGTGCTCCCTACAAGAATATTTGGACGCATAGTCTGGCCATGGGTACAAGGAGACTCAATCATGCCAAGAGTGTTCTTCATCAACCGGGCCGGCACAGTGGAGGGTCCAATACGGGCATCCCAGCTACGCATGATGGCCGACACCGGCCAACTGAATCGCGACGACCAAATTGGCGTCTCCGCTGATGGCCCCTGGGCACGAGCTGAACGCGCCAAAGGCCTCTTCGCGAGCGAGCCGGAGTCCATCACTCGATCTACCGAGGCCAACGCGACCGGAGATGGGGATCGGGCTGGTGCGTCGACCCCAACGGAAGCATCTCTACGTGATTGGGCCCCAAGCCATCCGGCGATCCTTCCATCGCCGTCTTTGCCACCCGCAAGCCCGTCCCTACGACTCGCGGGCGCGCTTGTGTCGCTTCTCGGGATCATCATCACCTTTATCGGGATCCAGACAGACCCAGAAGTCGAGATGCCAGGGCTCTCCTCGGACGACCGTCAGGAGCTTCACTCGATAGGCATGACCAGCAGGGTCAACAACATAGGACTCCTGAGCAATCGGCAGACGCTTGTCTTGAGCGGCACGATGGTGTGGTGCACGGGCGTCGCCGTCATCACGGCAGGCGAGGTCGTCGCTCGACTGCGGCCCAAGGCGACTTCGGGTGAAGTCCCGATGCCGCCCCAAGCAAAGCGACCTTAGCCATTCGGCCGAGGTCGCTTTGCTTCCCGGGGAAGAACCTGGGGGCGGGAACTGCCCCCTCGAGACGATTCGCGCTGTCGACTCAGCAGAGCGCCACGAAGCCCAGCAGCGTCAGGCCCAGGAGGCGGCGCTGGTGCTTTGGCAGGCTCAGGAGTCGACGGAGGGGATGCATGCGCGGATCTCTCGGATGCCTTGTCGGAGCCGCCCGGATCGCTGGGGATCATGGGCGGCTCCGGCTACGCTCGCACCATGCGCCGGATTCTGGCCCTGTCCAGCCTTGTCGCCATCTTCGTCACGATTTCCCGTGCGGCGGTGGCCGACCAGCCGTCGCCCGAGGCCACGCGCGCCTGCTTCGATGCGGCTCGCGCCTGGCTGCGTGGCGCCGGAGCGGCGCCCCCAAAACAGGCGGAAAACGCCGGACAAAAGCCCTCCGTGCCCTCGCTGCCTGAGGTGGATTGCTCGGCCGCGGCGGTGGTGATCCGACTCGATGGACGCCCGATCGGGCACGCCACGCGGGCAGGTCCGGGAACCGCCCTCGCGGGGTCATGCCTGGCGGAAGCGTGGGCCATGGCCATGGCGGATCGACGCATCGAGGCCCTGCCAACCGCACTTCGGGACCGTCTGGGCGAGCGCGTCACGCTCGAGTTGGAACTGGCGGGGCGACCCGAACCCCTGGTGGGCGAGCGGCTCGACGCGCTGGCGGCACGGGTGGATCCGGCGCTCGAGGCGTTCGCCATCCGGAACGGCGATCGATGGGCCTTCGCCATGCCATGCGTGCTGCAGGCCAGGAACCAGGCTCCCCGCCTCAACTACCTCGCCCTGGGCGTGGCTCGCGAGGCTGGACTGGATCCGGCCGCCTCGCGTGACCTTCGCCTTCCCGACGGAGCCGCGGCCTACCGGGCCACCACGCGGCGACTGGCGCAGCCCTCCTTCGACGCGGACCCGTTCGAGAGCTGGCGGGGCGCTCCGTTGGCCGATCCCTCGTCCAGTGATGCGGATCGTGTCCGGGCCATGGCGTCGCGGCTCGCGGATCACCTTGAGCAGCGATGGCCCAACAGCGAGGGGCTGCCGGCCGAGGCCGCGGCTTCGGTGGAAGCGCTCGGACCTCGCGCCAGCTACCAGCCCTCGTCGGCCACCTGGCCCTCACCGGTCTCGCCGCCCGCCGATCAGGCCCTCGCCGCGCTCGCCATGGCGCGGTGGAGTCGAATGCCCGGGCTTGATCCGGAAGCCCAGCGAAGGGCCCGCGCCTTCGCCATGAGGACGCTGGCCAGCCTTCGGCAGGTCGAGGCCCAGGAGTCCGATCCCCGAGGCGACGTGGCGGCGCTGTCATGCGTGATGCTCGCGGCGCGGGACCTGGATGCCGGCGATCCCGCCTGGGCTGACTCCTCCACGCGCGACTGGCTTGGGCAACTGGCCCAGGCCCTGCGGACCTCGAGCGAAGGCGACGCACTGCCCCAGGGTGCCGCGGCAGCCATGGCGTGTGCGGCGCTGGGCGAGGCCGCACCCGATGCGCTGCGTCGACGCGCGTGGGACCCGGAGCAGCCCGAACGAGCCCTGCAGTCCACGCCATGGCTGGCCGATCGACTGCCCCCCGATGCTGCGCCAGCGTGGAAGGATGCGCTGGAGCAGCTGCTGGCCGCGCAATGCACCAGCTGGTCCGCTCCCAGTGGACCGCGTGACGCGGATGGTGGCTGGGGTGGATCCGCCGCCATGCCCAGGCCCACCGCCGCCAGCGCCAAGGTGACGCTGGCCCTGGCCACCGCGCTGGGCAGACCCGAGCTCCTGGATGCCCAACAGCGCTCCGAGGCGATCCGGTCGCTCCGTCGCTCGCTGCGGTTCCTTCGCCAACTGCAGGTGGACGAGGCCGGTTGTCATGCGTTCCGCGACCCCGCTCGCGCACTGGGTGGCGTGCGGGCGGCACCCTGGGACAGTGACCAGCCCATGGCAGCCTCGGCCTACGCGCTGCTGGCATGCGTGGCTGCCGATCCATCGCTGAGGGATCAGGGATCTCCCTCCCGTGCGCCATAGACTTGCGGCATGCGCAGCGCCCTGCTCCTCCTGCCCCTGATCGTCCTGGCTTCCCAGGCGATGGCGAGGAGCGTCCAGGTCGGGTCCTCGGGAACGGGCACCGCCAACGGTGCCGCGGCGGAACGCGGACCCAGGCCCTCGTCGCGACAGGCCTTCATCACCCGCATGGAGAGCGTGCCCGCTCCCGACCTCAAGGGTGAGATGCCCCTTCGCCAGGCGATCGAACGGATCGCCGCGGCATGCGATGTGGAGATCGCCGGGCTCTGGACCGGCCGCGTGGCACCGGGCCTGGATCCCGAACGTCCGGTGCGGGTGACGCTTCGGCCGGGGGCCTCGTGCATGGAGGCGATGGAGCGCCTGCTGCACGAGATCGATGACGGCACGGAACCCGTGCTGTGGCAGACGACCCGCTTCGGCGTGGAGGTGGGACCCCGTGCAGCGCTCTGGCGACCGAAGGCCATCGAGACGCGCACCTACGAGGTGAAGGATCTGCTCCTTCGAGTGCCCGCCTTCCGAAGCACGGGCGTTCCCCAGCCTGGTGGCGTTGGCGGCGGTCAGGGTGGCGGCGCGGGCGGTGGCCAGGGCGGCGGCGCGGGAGGCGGCGCGGGCGGCAACGTCGAGGATCCCGCCGCAGGCGAGCGTCGCCAACTTCGCACCGATGAACTGATCGAGCTCATCCAGCGCACCGTGGAGCCCGAGGCCTGGTCGGGCATGGGTGGTCCCTGCTCCATCGCGGCCAGGGATGGCGTGCTCATCATCCGGGCGCCGGATTTCGTGCACCGACGCATCCAGGATCCGGTCTCCGCCGCGCCTCGCACGCGGCCGACGCCGGGCCACGGCAAGGGAAACTGACACCGTGACCTCACCCAACGGCTCGGCACCGCGAGGTGCGCTGCGCAGGGACCTGCGTGCCTGCTCGGGCGACGGCGCCACCTACTGCCTCATGGTGGGTGCCAGCGAGACCTACTTCTCCGCGCTTGCGCTGGCGCTGGGCAAGGGCAGCGTGCTCGCGGGGCTCTCCGCCACCATGCCCAACCTCGCGGGTTCGCTGCTCCAGCTGGCTTCGCCCGCCGGCCTTCGCCGCATCGGCTCGCCGCGGCGGTGGATCCAGGGCTGTGCGGTGCTGCAGTCACTCTCGCTGCTGGGGCTGGTGTTCGGGGCGATGCAGGGCGCCATGCCAACCTGGCTCATGCTCGCCTGCCTCACCGGCTACTGGACTGCGGCGCTGGGCGCAGGACCCGCGTGGAACACCTGGGTGGGACACCTGGTCCCCGACCGGATCCGGGCCCGTTACTTCGCCGTCCGGAGTCGGCTCTGCAACCTGCTGCAACTGGCGGCCATGCTCGCCTCGGGTGGCATGCTCTGGCTCTCGGAGCGGGGGCAGTGGCCGCTCTGGGGCTTCGCGATGGTGCTCTTCGGCGCCGCGGCGTGCCGCGCAACCAGCGTGGCGTACCTGCAACGCCAGGGCGACGTGAAGCTGGAACCACGCGATGTGCGTCCCCTCGATTGGCGATCCCTGCCCCAGCGGCTTCTCTCCGGCGATCTGCGCCTGCTCGTGCATCTGGCCGTGTTCCAGGGGGCGCTCAACGTTGGAGGACCCTTCATCACGCCATGGATGATCGACCACCTGGGCATGGACAAGCTCCGCTTCACCGCCTGCGTGGCCGCCGTCTTCATCTGCAAGAGCCTGGCCATGCCGCTCGTGGGTCGGCTGGTGCGCCGCTTCGGCACGGGACGCGTCATGGTCGCCTCGGGCCTGGGCACCGCCCTCACCATCACGCTCATGCCGGTCGTGCCGCACCTGGGATGGATCCTGCTCATGCAGGGTCTCTTCGGCGCGTGCATGGCGGGCTGGGATCTGGCGGCGTTCCTGCTGCTGCTGGAACGCCTCCGTCACGAGGAACGCACGGCGGTCATGTCCCTCTTCATGACCATGAACTGCATCGCGGTGGCGGTCGGATCGCTGCTGGGAGGCCTGGTGCTGGAACTCTCGGGCTCATGGACGCACGCCTACGCGATGGTCTTCGCCCTGTCGGGTGCGATGCGCCTTGGAGCCATGCTGCTGCGACCTCGGCGCGGACGTGCCGCCGCCGTGGTGGTGGCACGAGGCTGAGAGCGCCGCACGCGACTGCGTTAGGCTCCTGAACGTGAAGGGCCTCCGCGCCGGCACATGGATCCTCGGCTGCCTCGGCCTGGCCTGGCTGCTGGCCGGATGGCTGGTTGCGCCGGAGACGTTGGCGGGCTGGATGCGGCATCCGACCCGTGCGGACGCGGTTCCAGCCTCGGTGCGTGCGGCCGATGTGGCGCGATGGGGCTGGACCGTGGGAGGGCTGGTGCTCGTGCTCATGCCCTTCGCCCTGCGATCCCCCATCGTCGCCCAACGGCGAGCCGGGGCCTGGGGGCGGCTGGCGCTCGCCATGCTCGCGGCCGTGGTGCTGCGTTTCGCCCTTGCCGGCCAGGGTCTCTGGTACGACGAGATCGCCTCGTCGATGACCTATGTGGTGCACGGACCAGGCGTGATCGTGGGCAATGCGTTCACCACCGCGAACCATCCGCTGCAGTCGCTGCTCAGCTGGTGCTGCCTGCCGCTGGGCGTGGAACCCTGGATCAGGCTGCCCTCCATGGTCAGCGGCGCGCTGAGCGTGCTCGGCTGCTGGTGGATCGGTCGAGCCGTGGCACCCGGCACGCGCCTGGCGGATGGGTGCGCCGCCTTCGCGGCCATCCTGCCCGCGGCGGTGAGCGCCGGCGCCGAGGCGCGCGGCTACGGATGGATGATCGCCTGCTCCGCCATGGCCAGCGGGCTGGCCCTGGAGGGCCTGCGGCCCGATGGTCGCCAGCGATGGTGCGCCTATGCGCTGATCCTGGCCCTGGGTGTCTGGGCCCACTTCGTCACCGCCATGCTTGGCGTGGGGCATGCCGTCGTCGCCCTGATCCTCGGCCGGCCGTCGGATCGCCGAGCGGTGTCGGCGCGATGGCTGGCCGCGATCGGCTGCGCGGCGATGCTCTCGCTGGCGCTGTGGAGTCCAGCGCTACCCGACCTGCTCGACTCGCGCAGCCAGTTCCAGGCCACGCGTGGCGATGAGCCCTCGCTGGCGGGAACGCAGGGGTGGCTTCTGCTGTGGCAACTGATCGGCATGACCCCGCTCCCGACGCACACCTCTGGCGTGGACACGCTCCTGGCCGTGGCCACGGTCCTGATGCCCACGGTCGTGCTCCTGGTGGGCCTGGTCAACCTTCTTGAATCGCGCGATCCCCGACGTGGCGTGGCGGTGGCGGGACTCGGGCTTCCCCTGGCCATCCTGCTCGCCTGGTCCACCGGCAGCTGGCTCTATGCGCGGTTCCTGCTCTTCGCCGTCCCCGCCTCGGTGCTGGCCATGGCCACGGGTGCCCAGCGACTGCTGCGGCCCGCGCCGGACACCGGGCGGCGTGCCATCCCTGGCGTGCTCACGGTGCTGGCCGCCGTGGCCACCTGCCTGGCCTACGACCTGGCGGCCGGTCCTCGCCAGCCCATTCGCGAGGCGGTCGCGCAGGTGGCGGCGGCGCGCGCGGCGCAGGACCGCGTGCTCGGCATCGGCATCGCGGACGACGTGGTGCAGTGGTACGCGCTGGCGCTGGAGGTGCCCATCGAGCCCACCGGCATCGGGGGCGAGCGCCTGCCCGAGACCGTGGCCCGCACGCAGGCGCGGTGGATCGTGGCCCTCTACCCGGATCACCGCCACCCGAAGGCCACCGCCGAGGCGATCACTCGCCTGGGCTTCCGTCGCCGCCCCGCGCATGGCTTGCCGGGCTGGCTCGATGGCGGCGAGGGCACCGTGGAAGTGTGGGAGCGGCAGGTCGATCAGCCGTAGCCTGCACGCATGCCGGTCCCCATCGAGATCCTGACCGAGACCGAAGGCGAGCGCGGCTGGCAGTTCACTGCGCAGGTGGTCCAGCCGGATGGTTCGCTGCTCGCCATGCGGCTGGACCTGGCATGGGCCGACTATGACTGGTGGTGCCCCGACGGATCGATCCCTCCAGCCGCCGTGATCGAGGCAGTGCTCCAGTGGCTGATCGAGCATCCCGGCGAGCGCCCCATGCCCCGTCGCCTCGATGCAAGCCTGGTGCGGCGCATGCACCCGGATGCGGACCGCGCCATCCGGCGCATGCTCAGCCCTGGCGGCCCGCCATGAGCGGCGGGAGCGAGCGAGCCTGGAACTGGACGGGCACCTCCACCCAGAAGGTGCTCCCCTTCCCCGGAGCGCTCCGAAGCCCCACGCCGGCGCCAAGCAGTGTGGCCAGCTCGCGACAGATGGCCAACCCCAGGCCCGTGCCACCGTGTCGCTTGGTGTGGCTCGCGTCCACCTGACGAAACTTCTCGAAGACGGCCTGCTGCATGTCGGCCGGGATGCCCGGGCCGCGGTCGATCACCGAAAGCCGCACCGCGTCGCCGCCGTCGCGGGCCACGCGCTCGGCGACCAGCGTGACTTCGGCACCCTCCGGGCTGAACTTGACCGCGTTGCTCATGAAGTTGAAGAGGATCTGCTGCAGCTTGCCCGCATCCGTCTCCAGCGTGGGCAACCCGTCCGGCCGTTCCACCCGCACCGAGACGCCCTTGCCCTCGGCCACCGGCCGCATGATCGCGCCGATGCCCTCCACCACCTCGTCCACGCTCACGGCATGCACCGCCACCTCCATGCGACCAGCCTCGATCTTGGCCATGTCCAGCAGCTCGTTGATCATCTCCAGCAGGCCGCGGCCGCTGTTGAGGATGTGGGTGATGTAGCGGAGCCGCTTGGGATCGGCCTGCGCGTCCTTGCGGGCCAGGTCGGCCAGCAACTCGGCGAATCCCAGGATGCTGTTCAGGGGCGTTCGCAGCTCGTGGCTCACGTTCGCCAGGAACTCGCTCTTGAGCCTGTTGCTCTCGAAGAGCCCCACGTTGGCCTGGCTCAGCTCGCCCACCTTCAGGTCCAGCGTTCGGTTGATCGTCTCCAGCCGCTCCTGCGCAGCCTCCAGCGCCTCCACCATGGCGTTGAAGGATTCGCCCAGCTGCTGCAGCTCGTCACCGGTCCGCACCGTGCTGCGGGACTTCAGGTCACCGCCGCGCACGCGGTCCGCCACGTCGCGAAGCCGTCGGACCGCTCGCAGGTAGCCGCGCACCACCAGCGTGCGGACCACGATCTGCAGGCCCAGCCACGCGGCCACGACCGCCACCACCAGCGTGACTCGGTCCACCGCCACCTGCCGGGCCACGTCGGCGCCGGGCCGCTCCATCACCACCAGTCCCGTCAGGGGTTCGCCCCGCCACGTCGGATCGGGGATCTCCAGCGTCAGCCGGACCCCGGCCTTGGCCCGATGCAGCTCGTCGCCTCGCAGGGCCCTGGCGTACAGCAGCCTCGCGGGCGTCTGCGACGTGAGCGCATCGAAGTCGAAGCTGGCCGGATCGGCGTTGAACCTGGCGATCGCCGAGGCCACGAAGGGATCGCCACCCGCCTCGCCAGGCTCGCTCGCCGAGATCAGCCGCACGAACTCCCCCGTGACGGGCTGCATGCCCCACGCCACGGCACGCTCGCGCCACGCGGCCCGCTGCGCCTCGATCGCCCGGGGCTCCGCCTGCAGCCAGGGCACGGCGGCCACCGCCGCCAGCGCCACGGCGCTCGCCATCGCGAAGATCGCCTGGCTCCGCTGGGTCAGGCTCAATCCGGCCATGCGCGGCAGCATAGCCCAGCCCTACCCTTTGCCCCATGCACCGACCCGGCTGCGATCCCGACGACATGCGCGAGAGCGACTTCCTCTGCGACTTCTGCCACCGCGACTGGACCGTGGCTGCACCGTTCGTCGAGGGCCACCATGGCTCGTGCATCTGCCGGCACTGCCTGGAGACCGCCGCCCTGGCTCCCGCGCCGGCGTCCGACCCCTTCCACTGCTCGCTCTGCCTCGAGGAACGCCGCGATCCCGCCTGGTCGACCACCTCCGCGCGGCTCTGTCGTCGCTGCCTGGTCCAGTCCGCCCGGGTCCTGGCCCGCGATCCGGACGGCGGCGGGACGCCACCGGCGGGCACCTGAGGCTTCAGCGACCGGCGACCGAATCGCCCCGGCGGACCAGCGTCATCGCGTGGAACGGTCGGCCCTCGCGTCGGTACTTGCGCTCGAAGTTGGTGCCCACCACCTCGCCCTCGGCGGCACTCGCGGGACGCTCGAAGGGCCTCCGCTCGAAACGGTCCTGCACCTCCAGCACGCGCGCCTCGTACCAGGACCACAGGTCCGGATGATCCGTCACCAGGCGAAGTTCGCCGCCGGGCCGGAGCACGCGATGGAACTGTGCCAGCGTCTCCAGCTGGACCACGCGGCGCTTGTGATGACGCTTCTTGGGCCAGGGGTCGCTGAAGTAGAGATGCAGCACGTCCACGCATCCGTCGGCCATCCAGTGGCGGACCAGTTCCACCGCGTCCGCGTAGAGCAGCCGCACGTTGGCCAGCCCGTGCCGCCGCACGCGATCGGCCGCGTACCGGAAGAACTCCCCGGCGTACTCGATGCCCAGGAAGTCCGATCCGCGCCGGGCCACGGCCTCCTGCACCAGGAAGGTGCCCTTGCCGGATCCGATCTCCAGTTCGAAGGGCCGACGCACGTCTCGACCGGGGAAGAAGAAGTCCGGCCCCAGCCTGCCCGCCGCCGGATCGGGCAGGTCGGCCGCCACCAGACCCCATGGCCGAGGATCCCTCGGCTGGGGTGCGCCCGGACGCTCGTCGACGGAATCACTCCCCGTCATCGACCACCCGGGCACGCGTCCGAGGCTTCTCGCCCGCCGGTCGCTTCCAGGTGACCCGCGGCGCGTCCGCCCACAGACCGTCCAGGTCGTACCAGGCTCGCTGCCCAGGCTCGAAGAGATGCACGACCACGTCGACGAAGTCGGCCACCACCCAGGTGCCGCCCGAGTCACGGTCGCCGCGCCATCGTGCCATGCCCATCTGCAAGCCCAGGTCCTTCAGCTCGTCGGCCACGCTCCGCATCTGACGATCGCTGGTGCCGTTGGCCACCACGATGTACTCGCAGATCTGGCTGCGTCCGCGGACGTCCATCAACACCACCTGGTCGCACTTCAGGTCGCTCACCAGCCGCGCCGCCTCCACGGCGAACGCACGCACCACGGCTGGATCGGTCTCGCTTCGGGTCCGGGTCATGCCGGGCCGGTCACTCGGGCCGGCCACGACCGCCACGACCACCGCCACGGGCCGCGCCCGCGCGGGCGCCGCCGCGGGCCGCGCCACCACGGGCTCCGGCCGCGCCACCGCGAGCGCCGCCACGGCCGCCACCGATCGCCATGGGGGGACGGGCCGCACGGATGGCCTCGCGACGCTTCTTCTCCGAGGGCTTCTCGTAGTGGGCGCGCTTCTTCAGTTCCTTCGTCAGGCCCTCCTTCTCGCACAGCTTCTTGAAGCGGCGCAGCATCTGCTCCGCGGTCTCGCCAGCTCGGGCCTTGATTCGGATCGCCATGGGTGTCTCGGTTCCTTCGGTCGGGTGGTTGGAGGCCGCCGGCACCCGGCGGGGCGAAGCATGATGGCGGAAAAACGCCTTCCATGCAAGCCGGTCGAGAGCCCGTCTCGGGGCATAATCAGGCCATGCCGCTGCTGGTGGATGCCTGCAATGTGCTGCACGTGACCGGCGTGCTGCCCCCCGCCCTCGCGGTGGGCGAGCCGGCCGATCTGGCGGCCCTGGTGCTGCGGAGCCGGTACGCCCGGGACCGCGTGACGCTGGTCTGCGATGGCGCCCGGCCGCAGATCCAGACCCTCTCGCAGGCCCATGGCATCACGCTGCACTGGACCGGATCCGAGGCGGCGGACCGGGTCATCGACCGTCTCCTGGCCCGGAGCAGCCATGCCCGGACGCACGTGGTGGTCTCCGATGACCGGGCCGTGCAGGCCTCGGCGCGTCATCATGGTGCGGAGGTGATGACCGGCGAGCGATTCCTCGGCCAGCTGGCCCAGGACGCCCAGCGTCGGCGCGGCGAACCGGAACTCCGCCGCGATGTCCGTCTGGATGACGCATCCACCCGCCGGTGGATGGACGAACTGGGTCTGAGCGAGGACACCCCATGAACCCGATCGACTTCGACCATCCCCCCGCCGATCCCGCGGAAGCCTGCCGGAGCTGGTTCCGCGAGAGCGAGTCCATGGGCTTCGCCAATCCCAACGCCATGACGCTGGCCACGGTCGACGCCTCCGGCCAGCCCCATGCCCGCATCGTGCTGCTGCGCGGCTTCGATGCCCGAGGCGCGGTGTTCTTCACCAACCGCGAGAGCGACAAGGGCGTGCAGCTGCGCGCCAACGACCGAGCAGCGCTGCTCTTCCACTGGGATCGCGAGCCCATCGGTCGGCAGATCCGCATCGAGGGTCGCGTCACCCTGGCCAGCGACGCCGAGAGCGACGCGTACTGGAACAGCCGGCCTCGCGAGAGCCAGATCAACGCCTGCGCCAGCCAGCAGAGCCGCCCCGTGGCCAGCCGCGCCGCGCTGCAGGCCGAGCAGGATCGACTGACCGCGCAGTTCGCCGGCAGGCCGGTGCCGCGGCCGGCGCACTGGGGCGGCTATCGCGTCTCGCTCGATCGCATCGAGCTCTGGCAGGGCGACAAGTACCGCCTGCACGATCGCGTCGTGTACCTGCGAAGCGGCAGTGGCTGGAACGTGCAGCGGCTCAGTCCCTGAATCAGGCGGCCACTTCCTCGCCGCGCGGTGCCCCCCAGCGTCGGGGCTCCTTGCGCGGCGGCACCCAGCCCCCCAGCACGCGAACCTCGCCCATGGCGCCAAGCGTCTGACGGACTCGGTCCACCAGCGTCCGCGAAGGCACCACCCGCACGCCGCGGACCAGCAGGACCGCGTCCCGGCCATCCTCCAGCTCCACGCGAAGCACCGTCTCCACCGGCCTGCCCTTCAGCACGTCGCCGCTGGCCGACGCCTGGCGGAGCAACCCACCCACCATGCGCCACACCGTGCCG
Organism: Planctomycetota bacterium; assembly: GCA_009926815.1. GTDB lineage: Bacteria > Planctomycetota > Phycisphaerae > Phycisphaerales > SM1A02 > SYAC01. The sequence continues at coordinate 2,999 of RFOC01000026.1, read as the reverse complement.
AAGGGTTCATCGCCGTCGGCCGTGCCCGCGCGAAGGCGAACCTCCAGCCGCGTCGCCAGCTGCTCCTGCGCCTGCTCGATCGGGATGAGCCGGTTCACGATGATGCTGGGCTCCGCGCGCTTGCGATCCACCACGCCGACCACCACCACCGGCCGGTCCATCTGCAGGTGCTCGCCGCACTTGGCGAAGTCGTCGGGGAAGAGCACGCCGTCGATCTGGCCATGCCGGTCGGCCAGCGTCATCATGGCCATGCGGCGTCCGGGCTCGCGACCCTTCTGGCTCACCGTGGGACGGATGCGCGTCACGATGCCCGCCATGACCACGGGGGCGTCGGCCTGCAGGTCGGCGATCGCCGGCGTCTCGCAGGTGCAGAACGCGTCCACGATCCATCGGTGCTCGTCCAGCGGATGGCCGCTGACGTGGAAGCCGATCGCGTCCTTCTCCATGGCCAGCGTGGTCATCCGATCCCACGGCGCGGCCGCCTTGAGCGGGGCCGCGGTGCGCGGCGCGGACGGCGCGGCCTGCTCGAGCACGCCGAACATGTTCATCTGCCCGCTGCGACGATCGCTCGCCTCGGCCTGCCCGGCCTGCACCGCGTCGGGAATGGTGGCCACCATGGCGGCGCGATTCGCCAGGCCATGCAGGCTGTCGAAGGCGCCACCCTTCACCAGGGCCTCGATGGTGGCGCGGTTCACCGCCCGCAGGTCCACGCGGGCGCAGAAGTCGTGCAGGTCGCGGAACGGGCCGCCCTTCACGCGCTCCTGCACGATGGCGGCGATGGCCGAGGTGCCGGCCCCCTTGATCGCCTGCAGGCCGAACCGGACGTGCCCATGGCAGGCGTCCACGGGCTCGCCCGCACCGAACACCACCGCGAAGTCGGCGGCGCTCAGGTTCACGTCCGGCGGCTTCACCTCCACCCCCACGTGCGGCTTCGCCTGCGTGCTGTCGGGCCATGGGCAGCGACGGCAATCCTCCAGGTACACCGACCACTCCTCGATCTTCTTCGCCTGGCTCTCGAAGCTCAGCACGCTGGCCATGTAGAACGCCGGGAACCACGTCTTCAGGTACGCGGTCTGGTAGGCCACGATCGCGTAGCCCGTGGAGTGGCTCTTGTTGAAGCCGTAGCCCGCGAAGCGCAGGATGAGCTCGAACAGCTCCTCGGCCGTGCGCCGCTCCACGCCGCGCTGCTCCGCCCCCTGCACGAAGTCCGCCTTGGCACCGGCGATCACGTCCTGCTTCTTCTTGCTGATCGCCTTGATGATGGAGTACGCGGCGCGGAGCGGGATGCCACCCAGGTGGTGCAGCACCTGCATGACCTGCTCCTGGTAGACCATGATGCCGTACGTCTCCGCCACCAGCTCGTCGACCTTCGGGTTCACGGTGGGCACCGACTGCCTGCCGTGCTTGCGCGCGTTGTAGTCCGGGATGAGGTCCATGGGACCGGGCCGGAAGAGCGCATTGGCCGCGATCAGGTCCTCCAGGCGGTCGGGCTTCATGTCGACCAGCAGCTTCCGCATGCCGCCCGACTCGAACTGGAACACCCCCATGGTGTCGCCGCGACGGAACAGCCCCAGCACGCGCTGGTCGTCCATGCCCAGTCGGTCCAGGTCCAGCGGATGCGGTCCGCCATCGCCGGGCTCGCGCCCCACGGCCTTCCAGATGGCCGCATCGTCCAGCGTGCCCTGCACCAGCTGGCGGCACCGCTCGATGGTGCTCAGCGTGCGAAGGCCCAGGAAGTCCATCTTCAGCAGGCCCGCCTTCTCGCACGTGGGTCCATCCCACTGCGTCACCACCTCGTCACCGCCACCCGTGGCGCGGCAGAGCGGCACGATGTCGTCCAGCGGCCGCGTGGCGATGACCACGCCGGCGGCATGGATGCCCGCGTGCCGGGCATGATCCTCGAGCGCCCTGGCGTGCTCGATCACCTTCGCCACCACCGGATCGGTCTCGGTGGCCTGCTTCAGCTGCGGCTCCTTCTGCAGGGCCTCATCCAGCGTGATGTGCAGTTCCGCGGGCACCAGGTTGGCCAGTCGCTGTCCCTCGCTCGGGGGCAGTCCCATCACGCGGGCCACGTCCTTCACCGCGGCCTTCGCCTTCAGGCGCCCGAAGGTGATGATCTGCGCCACGTGGCCATACTTGCCGCGCACGTACTCCAGCACGCGCGAGCGGCCGTCCTGGCAGATGTCGACGTCGATGTCGGGGTACTCGCTGCGGTCCGGATCCGTGAATCGCTCGAACAGCAGGCCGAAGCGCTCGGGACACGCGTTGGAGAGGCCCAGCACGTAGCCCACCATGGTGCCCACGCCGCTGCCACGGGCCAGCGCCGGAATGCCGTTGCGCCGCGCCCAGGCCACGAAGTCCCACACGATCAGGAAGTAGGCCGAGATGCTCTTGTCGGCCAGCACCTTCAGCTCGCGTTCGAGCCGTGCCCGCACCTGCGGCGTGATCCCGTCCTTGCCGTAGCGCCACAGCGCGCCAGCCTCGGCCAGGTCCCGCAGGGCCTCGTCGCACGCCCGCTTCGCCGCGGCGCGCTCCTTCTCGCCCGCCGCCAGGCCCTCGAAGGGCTCCAGCTCGAAGCCGGCGCAGAAGGCGTTGAACCACTCGGTCGGCGCGGCGGCGTCGAACCTCGGCGGCTTGCCCGTGCGCCGCACCTTCACCAGCGGCGCGTGGTTCTCCCCCTTGGGCAGCTCCACCGTGCACCGGTCCGCGATGCGGAGCGTGTTCTCCAGGGCCTCGGGCACGTCGGCGAACAGCTCCGCCATCTGGGCCGGGTCCTTCACGTACAGCTCCTCGCTGTACACCAGCCGGTCCGGACTGTCCTTGGTCTTCTGCATGGAGATGCAGCAGAGCGTGTCGTGCGCGTCGTGGTCCTCTCGCCGCAGGAAGTGCGCGTCGTTGTCGCAGACCAGCGGAAGCTTCAGCTCGGCCGCCAGCTTCCGCACCAGCGGGTCGATCTTCCACTGGTCCTCCACGTGCCGCTGCAGCTCCAGGTAGAAGCG
>RFOC01000250.1 GCA_009926815.1 Planctomycetota bacterium | reverse complement strand
TGTGGGTGTGCTCGGCGCCGGCGAACACCCGGAGGCGTCGGCGCATCTTGCTGCCCAGCGGACCGCGGGGCAGCATGCGGATGATGGCTTCCTCGACCAGCACGCACGGGTCGTTCTGGAGGAGGGTCTTGTACGTGCGGACGCGAAGGCCACCGGGGTAGCCGCTCCACTTGCGGAGCGTCTTCCGCTCGGCCTTCCGGCCGGTCATCTCGATCTCGGCCGCGTTGGTGACCACCACCGCCTCGCCGCAATCGACGTTGGGGGTGTAGTCGGGACGGTGCTTGCCCATCAGCACGGTGGCCACCTGGGTGGCGAGGCGGCCGAGCACCTTGCCCGATGCGTCGACATGACGCCAGGTGAGGCGGGTGGTTCCGGGCTTGATGAAGGTGGTCTGGCGAGGCATGTCGGTGTTCCTGTGGCCCGCTGGGGGCAGAACGGCAAATGATAGAGAAAGCGGGTTTTGTGTCAAGGGGTTGAGGGTCCGGGCATGTCCGGCCGGACCGTTGCTAGGCTGTCGGGAACATGCGGGAAGGCCCAAGAAATGCCCTGGTTTGGGCTCTGCTCGTGCTGGTGCCGGCTGTCTGGATCGGTCTGGGTCTGCTGCCGTCGGGGGGGGCGGAGGACCCTGACCAGCCGCAGCGTCCCCCGTTGGGGGGGGTCACCCAGCTCCAGGGCCGCATGGCGGCCGTGCTGCCGGGGCAGGTCCTGGCGTCGAAGGACCCACTGGGCACCCGTCCCATGGCGCGGCTCGCCGCCGCCATTCTGCTCGCGAGGGCGGGTGAGAGCCAGCGGGCCGAGGCGCAAGTGGATGCGGCGGCCGAGCCCTCCGAACAGGCGCCGGAGCCGGAACTGGTGGAGGCGGTGCGAGCCGTGGTGCGAGCATGGCCGCCCAGGTCCGCGAGCGGTCAGGTCGCGCTTCCAGGGGACGCGCTCAGCGAGGCGCAATGGAACATTCTCGACGAGCGCATGGGATGGTTCGCCCAGCTGGTCCGCTGCGAACTGACTGTGGCGGATCCGGCGTTGCAGAAGAGCTTCGCCGATTCCCAGGGCTGGCTGCTGATCGGCGTCTTCGCCGTGGGTGGCTGGCTGCTCGCGATTGGGCTGGGTGGCCTGGTGCTGCTGGTGGTGCTCGCGTGTCTTGCGGCCACGGGCCGCATCCGCAGCGGGCTCGAGCCGATGCCTCCCATGCACACGCTGCTCGGCGAGACGTTCATCGCGTGGATGCTCCTCTTCCTCGGCATCCGGTTGGTGGCGGGAAGCGCGCTGGCCGGAGACTCCGGGGCGGGCACGCTCTGGCTCTCGCTCGCGATCAACTTCGCGACGCTTGGCGCCCTTGCATGGGCGGTCCTGCGGGGCGCCAGCTGGAAGTCCCTGCGCGAGGCGACGGGACTTCGCATGCCGGGAGGTCCGTGGCGACTGGCGTGGCTGAGCGCCTGCAGCTACGCCTGCGCGCTGCCGTGCATGGGGTTGGGCCTGGTGCTCAGCCTGCTGCTGAGCGCGATCCTGGGTGACCGACCCCTGCAGGACGTGAGCCACCCGGTGCAGGACATGCTGCCGGGGGCCGGGTTCGAGGCGAGACTGGGCCTCTTCGCGCTGGCGGTGCTGGCGGCACCCGTGGTGGAGGAGATCGCCTTCCGAGGCCTGCTCTACGGGCATGTCCGGCAGGTCACGCCCCGGTGGCCGAGGTGGCTCTCCATCGGCGCCGCCATGCTGTTCAGCGGCACCATCTTCGCCGCCATCCATCCGCAGGGGATCCTGCTGGTGCCGGCGCTGGCGGGCATCTCGATCGGCTTCTGCATCACGCGGGAATGGTCCGGCAGCGTGGTGCCCGGCATGGTGGCCCACGGCTTCCACAACGGGCTGCTCCTGACCATGAACCTGCTGATGCAGGGATGAAGCGGGGGCAGGGTTCGCGTACCTTTCCGCCGTGCGAGCGCTCCGGAAGCTTCGACATGGCCTGATCGCGCTGGTCACGCTGGTGGCGGCATGTGCCTCGAATCCACCCCACGTGTGGACGCAGGCGGACCGCAACCGGCTGCAACTCTCCGATGAGCTGCTCGATGCCGTGGACGCGTTCAGCTCGCGGCTGGAGGCGGTCTTCATCGACGCGGTGCTTCGCAAGGAGACGCCGCGGCGCATCGCGCTGCTGGCGGTGGTGCGCAACGAGGCCACCTCCAACGCGCGCGCCATGGTGCTGGGCGAGGATCCGGGTCGTGACCTGGTCGACCTGTACGTGTGGAGCAAGGTGGCGGTGGCGGGTTGCCGCAACAAGGCGCGACTGGCCCCCGAGCTCTTCTGCGACATCTGCGACGCCACCTACGTCTCGCTGGAGACGCGGGCAACCCTGCTGGTCCGGAAGTGGCTGCAGCCCGCGCGAATCGCCCGCATCGACGCGGCGGTGGACGCCTTCCTGAAGAAGCATCCCGACCTGAACGCCGCCGGCCTGTTCCGCCTGATCGATCTCGAGGATCGGACCGGCATCGACCTCGGCGCGGATGACGGCCTGCAGGATGACAGCATGTTCGCCTCGGTCAACGAGGCGACCCGTGCGCTCGAGGCCACCCGGATCACCGCGCAGCAGATGGTCTGGCTGGTCAGCCGCATGCCCACCGCCATCGGCTGGGAAGCGCAGGGCCAGCTGGACATGGCGCTCAGCAGCGACGAGGTGACCGCGGCGCTGGGCAACCTGGACCGGCTCAATGCCCGCATGGAGTCGCTGTCGAGCGCGGTGGGAAGCCTGCAATCCGCGACCGGCCAGCTGGGGGAGGATCTGAAGGGGCAGGGACGC
>RFOC01000249.1 GCA_009926815.1 Planctomycetota bacterium | reverse complement strand
CGTGGTTCGACGGTCGAACCGCGTGGCCACGTTCAGGTCCAGCATGCCCGCGTTGTCGACGACACTGACCCCCACCACGGTCCGCACGTTCCGCTCCTTGCCGACCGGCACCAGGAACCAGAAGCTGTCGGTGAAACCGTCGCCGTCCGCATCGGCGAACGTGCGTGCCACGATGTTGCGAGGCGTGCCCTCGATGTACTCATCGCCCGGCGGCACGGGATCGGCGTCCGGGTCGTTCGTCCGTCCAATGCCCAGCGGATCATCAAGCTTGATGAAGTTGGGCAACGCATCGGCCCGGTACTTGGTGAGTCCTGCCGCCGAGTGTGCGCGCTCCGCCACCGTGGCTCGATAGCCGCTCCGGGAGAGCCAGAGGTTGCGGCGACGGGTGAATTCGCTCACCCACGCGTTGTCCGCGGCCGTGGGGCTGGTCGCGGCCACCGGAATCCGGTTGGGCGCCAGGTCGGGCCACCACTGCTCGTAGGGTGTCCCGAAGCCATCCATCTCGTCGTACATGGAGCCCTGGCGAAGACTCCCCTCCACGTCGGCGATGTCGGTGACCAGCCGCCAGCCGTTCGACGGCGTGGGCATCCAGGAGAGGTGAGGCCAGTGGCTGAAGAAGGAGCCCCCCGGCGTGGGCACGAACTGCCGCGCCGTGGGCGATCCAAGGTCGACCGAACGGACGGGCTCGGTGCTCCGAAGCCAGCGGGTGTCACCGAATCCCGGATTGCCCTGCGGGTTGCCGTAGACCGCACCACTCATGGCAGGCGAGGTGGTTCGGTAAAGCCAAGGCGTGCCCTTGGAGGGATCGGAGACGGGCTCGGAGAAGTCGGGCCAGTTGGTCCACGCAGTCACCTGGTAGGGCGGATAGTTGAAACCATCGGGGAAGCCATCCGCCGTGCGGACGATGCGGCGGGGATCCCCGGGCTCGAGCCCCATTCCGGCGACGGCGGGAAGCATGAGGTTGCTCTGCGTGTCGCCCGCGGTTCCCTGCCCGGCTCGGGGCGGTGCGCTCTCCACCCCGTACCGCACGGCCTCGGGCGGAGCGGGCAGCCGGTTGCCTGCGCTGTCCCCTCCCACGATGTTCCCCGACGCGGTTGGATCGATCGGCCTGACGAAGAGGTGCATGGCCACCTCGGCGGCCAGCTGCTTCGAGACGCTCTCGGCTCGGCGGCTCTCGCCCGCCGTCTCCTGCAGGGCGGATGCGGTGATCCGCTGCGCGCGTGTCCGGCTCAGGTAGGCCGCCGCGATGAGGGTGAGCAGCACCAGCATGGCGCTGACCATGACCAGGGCGTTGCCGGGACGTTCGTGGATGCGGGCGTGCTTCATGGGGAGACCGGCTGGGGAAGATCGACGATGAACTGGTAGGTGCGTCCCGAGGGCATGGTCAGCTTCGGATCGTGCAGGGTGAAGGTGAACCGGAGCGCCGTGGGCCATGGCGTGTAGTCGGGATTCAACTGCCGCTTGCGAATGCCGGCATCGGCGGTCTTCCGCTCGACCGTGGTGAAGGGCCTGTCTCCATTCCAGCCGAACACCGCGCGATAGACGTAGACCGGAACGCCCGAGCCAAACGGCTGCTTCAGCCCGCTGGATCCCTCGATGCGAACCGGGTCGATGGGCGGGCCCGCCACCGCGACCACGGCCATGTCGCTCTGCTGCGCGGTGCCTGCCGCAACCGTCCCCGCCGAGGCGGCCTTCAGGACCTGGATGGCCGTCGCATGGGTCAACGTGCCCGTCCCCGGCGGGAACTTGGCTGCCCCGAGCATGGCGGCCTGACTTGTGGGGAGGCCTCCAGCAAGCGTGGTGGCCCCGGATCGCTGGGCCGGCGGAAGCAGCGTGTCGGGAATGCCGAACCACGGCATCTTGGGCGTCACGGAACTGAGAATGTCGATCCGACCCGGGAAGCCCGGCACGGGACCAGGCCATGAGGCCAGCATGACGCCGGGCAGCGGTATGTCGTTGATCCGACCCGAATGCGTGCTGTCCGGCAGGGCGTCCGCCAGTTGCGGCGTGCCGTCGAGCGTGAGTTGCCGACCGACGCCCTCGGCCCACGTCCAGTCGACCTGGAAGGAACTGCAATTGCCTGCAAGCGTTCCCGCGGTGGCCATGATGTCGGAGCGGTCCATGCTGGGCGCCGTGCGTTCCGCCCTGGGCCAGCCCCACATGCCCTCGAGATCCGCCGCGGGCACCGGCAGCGGAGCACCGAAGAGCGCGTTGCTCAGGCGATGCCGGACGGCCCCATTGGGAGCCGGGTTGGTGGTGTTGGGATCCGCACCCCTGTTCCAGGGCAGCAGGCCTCCACCCGTGGCATCGAGATCACGTTGCCGCTCCAGGAACTGCCGGAAGTCGGCAAAGCTGGTCGCGGCGACATCCACCCGAGCGGTCATGAGCCTCCGGTCGGGGAAGATCTCGGTCTCGTTCAGCCACTCGCCGTTGCGAATCGGCTTGTAGTCGGCTCGAATCGCCGTTCCCTTCTGGGCGATGCCCGGCGCGCTGTTGGGCGGCATGCCGCTGAAACGGCTGCCGCGGTAGTACAGCGGCCCATCCTGCGTGACCGCCCCGCCGTCATCGGCAAGCAGCACCGCCTGGCGGGAAAGGGTCCATCGGCGTGCCTCCGGTTGTGATCCGAACGCAAGCGCCGGAGAGGGGGTTGCATCGCTGTCGAAGAAGGCGATCGACATCCTGGGCGCACCTGGTGGCTGCCAAGTCCACGGGACAACGGGCCCCTGGCCGGACGGATAGCTGAACAGGTCCGCATCCGGCCGCTGAGGCGGATTCATTCGTGCGTTGCTC
>RFOC01000248.1 GCA_009926815.1 Planctomycetota bacterium | reverse complement strand
CGTCTCGTCCGGCGTGTTGCAGCTGAATTCCGGCAGCGGCGCCGTGCCGGCGACGACCCGGCTCGCGGTCGGCCTCGGTGTAGCAGTCCTGCTGGTTGATGATCACTGTGCGCACAGTCTGCCAAGTTTTGCTCGCCGCGCGTTGCGGGCTTCCGCATTGGCCTACATCGGGTTGGCCTACATTGGCCACCATGCGAGGTCCTCGTCTGCTCCGCGTGCTGGCCGCGATCCGCGTGGACAGCGATCGGGTGCCTTCGGACGTTCGTCGCGCCTACCTGCTTTCCGCCATGGCTGAGGAGCTGGCCTCGGCGGATGCGGACCGCCAGTCGCGGCGCCGGGCCCGCGACACGGCGCAGCGGCGGTGCGACGCGGAAGTGGCCGAGGGGCGTTGGCGCCGGCGCCGGATGGTGCCCGTGCTTGCGGACTTCGCCGCGAAGGCCGCGCTCGTCCCGTCCCGGGGCGATGCCGTGACCACGGCGGTGCGGACACTGCTGGAGGAGACGCTGGCCTGCTCGGCCACGGCGCTCACCGCCGGATCGCTGGCCGTCAGGCTTGCGGATGGGCTGGGCCTGGCCAAGGCGGCCGAGCAGGCCGATCCGGAGGCCTTCTCGGGTGGAGCCGAGGGAGACGAGGGGGGGCGACCGCAGCCGCCGTGGTGCGACGAGGGGCACCCGATGGACTTCCTGGGCAATGCCTTCCTGCTGTGGGCCTGGTGGCGGGCGGAGCGCGATGCCCGGGAGGATGAGCATGGCTCGGTGCTGCTTCGAAAGGCGATCGAGCTGGCGTGTCCGTGGGACAGCACCGGCACCGTGGTGGTCCGGTCGGACGATCCCGCGGCGCGCATGGAGGTGCGCACGGCGCTTCGATCGGGCAAGTGGCCGCGGCGGGCCGGCCTGATCCTGGCGCGAGGCGGCGATGCCTGGGAGTTCACGCTCCACGCCGATCGCTGGGAAGTCTCCGGGCTTCGGCTGCCCTCGCCGGAATCCGCTCCCGCGACGCGACGCGAGGCCGTCGAGCAGCGGATCGCGTCGATCCGCGAGTTCGATGCCGCGCTGCTGGATCTCTTCGGCCAGTTCCTGCGCGAGCGACTGGCCCAGGGCTGGAGCGGCGCGCGAGCGGGACTTGCCAGATGGGTTCGCGAGAGCCAGCCTCGCATCACGCGCGAGGCTGCGCTGGCCGACTGAGCCCTCAGGCCAGTTGGGTGAAGTCCTCGGGCGAGGGTGTGCCGCTGCGACCAGCCATGGCGTCGGCCGCACGGACCGCCTCGATGAAGTCACGGACCCGTCCGAGGTCCTTCGTGCCTCGGGTGCGCTCGACGCCGCTGGACACGTCCACGGCCCAGGGTCGGGTCCGCGTGATGGCCTGTGCCACTCGTTCGGCGTCCAGTCCGCCGGCAAGGATCAGGGGCCGGTGATCCATCCATGGAGGTCGACTCCAGGACCACGGCCGGCCCGAACCCGCCTCGGGTGCGTCCACCAGCCACGCGGAGACCGCTGGTCCCATGGCAGGATGAGCGATCTCCGCGGCCACGGCGACGATGTGCCGGCGCTCCAGCGGTGGCACATCGCCATGGATCTGGACGGGCCCCGGCCACTCGGCGATGAATGCCAGCCGTTCCCGCGCGATCGGGTCCCGGTCGACCAGCACCGCACGTCCGCCGGCCACCCGGGCCACGGCAAGGGCTTCCGAGGGATGGAGTTGGCGGGGGGAGCCCTGGGCCAGGACCACTCCGACTGCATCCGCCCCGAGGGCGAGAATGGCCTCGGCCTCCGCCGGGGTCCTCACCCCGCAGACCTTGACCAGGGTGCGCGGGTGTTTTTCCGGCGAAGGCATCCTTCCTAGACTAGCCGTCCCGCCCCAGGAGCCCCCATGAGCCTCGCCACCGCACCAGCGCCTTCGTTCGACAAGGGTCTTGCCAACACCGTCGCCGCCGAGACCCAGATGAGCTTCATCGACGGGGGCAAGGGCGTGCTCGAGTACGTGGGCATCGACATCGACGCGTTGGCGCGCAACAGCACCTTCGAGGAGACGGTGTTCCTGCTCTGGAACCGCCGGCTGCCCACGGCCGCGGAGCTGGCCGCGTTCACCTCGGAGCTTCGAGCCGAGTATGCGCTGCCCGCGGGCATGGTGGATCTCATCCGCACGCTGCCGCGGGACGCCACCCCGATGCATGCCCTTCGAACGCTGGTGAGTGCGCTGGCGCTCCATGATGCGGAGGCGGATGCGGAGGGCAACGAGGCGAACGAGCGCAAGGCCATCCGCATGCTGGCGAAGACGCCGGCCCTGATCGCCGGCTTCGATCGCCACCGCAAGGGGAAGCCGCTCGTGGCGCCGGATGCGTCGCTGTCCATGGCGGCCAACTTCCTGTGGATGCTCAACGGCGCGAAGCCCACCGAGGCCGTCGCCCGCGCGCTGGACGTGTGCCTGATCCTGCACGCCGATCACGGCCTCAATGCGAGCACCTTCGCGGGCCGGGTCACCATCAGCACGTTGAGTGACCTGTATTCCGCCATCACCACGGCCATCGGCACCCTGAAGGGGCCGCTGCACGGGGGCGCGAACGAGGAAGTGATGATCATGCTCCGCGAGATCGGATCGCTTGATCGCGTGGAGCCCTACGTCATGGAGCGCCTGGCCCGGAAGGACCGCATCATGGGCTTCGGCCACCGGGTCTACAAGGCGTATGACCCTCGGGCCACCTACCTGAAGACCTTCGCGCGGCAGGTGGCCGCCGACACGGGCAACCTGGCGCTGTACGAGATGAGCCGTCGCATCGAGGAGATCATGGCGCGCGAGGTGGC
>RFOC01000247.1 GCA_009926815.1 Planctomycetota bacterium | reverse complement strand
CGACTTCCTTGCTCAGCCGGTTCTGCTCGGCCTTCTTCGCCTCCATCTCGGTCAGGATGGCGCGACGGCGCTCATCCAGCGCCATCAGGCGGTCGAAGTCGATCGCCGCGCCCTTGTCGGCGGCGCCCTGACGGAAGCGATCGGGATTCTCGCGGAAGGCCTTCGGATCGATCATGGAGCGGGGAGCATAACCCCGCCCCATGACCGATGGATCGAATCAGCGGCGTCCGCGTCGGCTCGGGCCACGGTAGCCGGGCCAGCCATGGCGAGCGGGATGCGCTGGCGCCTCCGCCACGGCCGCGGCACTTGCCGCACCCTGGCCATGCGTGGAACCCTTCGGCTCCGTGGAACGCTCCCGCTGGCGCTGTCCCTGACCCTTGCGGCGTCGGCCGCCACCAGAGCCCTGATGGCCGCCATGCTGGGGCCGCGGCTCCCGCTGCTGCAGGGCCGACTTGGGCAGCGCCACCAGGTCCACAGGCACCGGCACGCGCTCGATGCGAGCCTTGGTGAGCTTCTCGATGGCCTTGAGCAAGCCACGCTCCTCGTCGTCGCAGAAGCTGATGGCCACGCCACTGGCGCCGGCACGCGCGGTCCGGCCAATCCGGTGCACGTAGGCCTCGGGCTCCATGGGCAGGTCGTGGTTGAACACGTGCGTGATGCCATCCACATCGAGCCCGCGGGCCGCGATGTCCGTGGCCACCAGCACCGGCGTTCGGCCGCCGCGGAAACCGTCGAGCGCCCGGGTGCGCTGCCCCTGCGCCTTGTTGCCGTGAATGGCGTCGCTGGCGATGCCCGCGGCCCGCAGCTTGCGCACCAGCTTGTCCGCGCCATGCTTGGTCTTGGTGAAGACCACGGAGCGGGCCGCACCCGTGCTGCGAAGCAGATGCGCCAGCAGGTCCGCCTTGCGGGCCCGCTCGATCGAGTACACCGACTGCTCGATGCGATCCACGGTGCTCGCCGTGGGCGTGACGGCGACTTCCACCGGCTTCTGCATGAGTTCATGCACCAGGTGCCGGATCTCGTCGGGCATGGTGGCGCTGAAGAGCATGGTCTGCCGCCTGGCGGGCACCGCCTTGGCGATGCGCCGAATGGGCTGGATGAAGCCCATGTCGAGCATGCGGTCAGCCTCGTCGAGGGTGAAGAACTGGATGCCCCGCAGGTCCACCAGCTTCTGCTCCATGAGATCGATCAGTCGACCCGGCGTGGCCACCAGGATGGCCGCGCCGCTGCGGATGGCCTGCACCTGCGGCCCCTGCCCCACGCCACCGAAAATGACGGCGTGCTTCAGGCCCGTGTGCCGGCCGTAGGTGGCGAAACTCTCGCCGATCTGCGCCGCCAGCTCACGCGTGGGCGCCAGCACCAGCGCCCGCGGGCCCTTCACGGGTCCCGCCGCCTGGTGCGTGAGCAGGTGATGCAGCGTGGGAAGCGCGAAGGCCGCGGTCTTGCCGGTGCCGGTCTGGGCAATGCCCAGCACGTCGTGGCGGAATGGCCTTGGCCTGGATGGGGGTGGGCGTGGCGTAGCCCTCGTCGCGCAGTGCCTTGAGCAGCGCGGGGGCCAGACGAAGCGAATCAAACTGTGTCAATGCAACAAACCTTTCGACCCCGCGGCATCTGCCGAGGGGTCCATGTCGGACAAGCCGCGAACCAACGAGTTGGAACGGGACCGGGCCGTGCCGGCGGAAGGCCCGAGGGCCATCGCAGGCGGGAGCCGCGGCCGATGGAATGGTTCCCGAATCGCATCCTTTGCGAGTGGGCCAGCCGCGAGAAGAGATGAAGTGTAGCCGAGACGCGGCCTTCTCACAAGCATGACCCGCGATGGCCAGGCGGACGCGCCGCGGCCTCTACGATGACGCGCATGCAGCAGCCCGCCGAGGAACGCGACTACGTGCTCGGCACGCACGACGCGGAAGTCGAGCGGCTGGCCTTCCAGCACGACCTGTGGCGACCGCGCGTGCGCGAGGCCTGGCTGGCCGCGGGCATCGGGCCCGGGCAACGCGTGCTGGATGCGGGCGCCGGCCCCGGCTTCGCCACGCTGGACCTGGCCGAACTGGTCGGACCACTGGGGCAGGTGGTGGCGCTCGAGCGTTCACGTCGATACGTGAACCTGCTTCAGGGCGAGGTGGCCCGAAGGGGCCTGCACCATGTGCACGTGCGCGAGAGCGATCTGATGCTGGATGCCATCCCGGCCACTGGACTGGACGCCGCGTGGTGCCGCTGGGTGGCGTGCTTCGTGAACGACCCCGCGCTGCTGGTGCGGCGCGTGCATGGCGCCCTTCGCCCCGGTGGCGTCCTCGTGATGCACGAGTACGTGGACTACGGCACCTACCGCTGCCTGCCTGGCCGTCCCATGATCGATGCCTTCGTGCAGGAGGTGATGCGAAGCTGGCGGCAGGACGGCGGGGAACCGGACATTGCGCGCGGACTGCCCACCCTGCTGCATGGGGCCGGCTTCCGACTCGTGTCCTCGCGACCACTGGGCCTGGCCGTGCGGCCGGGCGAGCCCGCGTGGAACTGGCCCGCGGGATTCATCCGCACCTTCACCCCCAGGCTGCTTGAGCTGGGCCGGATCGATGCCGCCTGGGCCGATCGCCTGCTGCTGGAACTGGCCCAGGCCGAGGCGGATCCGGCGGCCGTCTTCATGACGCCCCTGGTGCTGGAACTGGTGGCCGAGAGGCTCTGAAACCGCGGTTTTCAAGGGCTTGGGAGCCACCCGGGCTTGGGTATACTGTGGGGCTCCCCCCAAGGGACCAAGCCATGAAGAAAGACATCCATCCCAAGTGGTATCCCGACTGCAAGGTGAACTTCCGCGGCCAGACCGTG
>RFOC01000246.1 GCA_009926815.1 Planctomycetota bacterium | reverse complement strand
GCCGTGGCGCAACGCCTTGTGCAGCAGGGCTTCCAGGGCGTGCCCGAAGGTGTGCCCCAGGTTCAGGTGCGCCCGCTCGTTCCGCTCGAACTCGTCGCGACTGACCACCTCGGCCTTGATCCGGGCGGAGCGATCCACCAGCTCCTCCAGCGGCGCTCGCTGGCCGGCGATCAGGGCCCGGGCATTCGACTCGATCCAGACGAGCAGGCTGGGATCGGCGATCAGGGCGTGCTTCACGCACTCGGCCAGTCCACAGCGGAAATCCCGGGCTTCCAGCGTGGTGAGCACCTGCGGATCGGCCACCACCGCCGCGGGCTGGTGGAATGCGCCAGCCAGGTTCTTGCCCAGGCCCCCTCCGGGCAGCGGCATGTTCACGCCGGTCTTGCCTCCGATGGACGCATCGACCATGGCCAGCAGCGTGGTCGGGGCCATCAGCAGCGGAATGCCCCGAAGGAAGGTGGCCGCGGCGAATCCCGCCACGTCGCCCACGATGCCACCGCCGAGCGCCAGGACCACATCCCCCCGCTGCATGCCCGCCGCCAGCATGTGCTGCCAGAGCCGCTCGACCGCGACCATGGTCTTGGCCTCCTCGCTCGCCTCGAGGATCGATTCGGCGGCACGCAGTCCCGTGGACTCGAGCGATGCCCGGACCACCGGAAGCCAGCGGTCGCGCACGCCGTGGTCCACCGCCAGCAGGACCCGCTTCGCCGAGGGCACCGCCCGCGTCACCCTCGCGCCGAGGCTCTCCAGCGATCCCCAGCCGATGTGGATGGGGCAGTCGCCCTTCGAGCCGCGGACCGTGGGAGTGCTCATGCCTGCATGTTGGCCCGGTTCGTCGCCGGGGGCAAGCGCCTCAGTGGACCGGCGTCAGGCGGTGGAAGGCTCGGAACCGCTCGATGCCCTCGCCGAAGTAGAAGTCCTGCAGGCGGGGCGGCATGATGCGGAGATCCATGTACATCAGCGCGTCGACCACGTTGCCGAAGTCCGGATCCACGTTGAAGGCGATCGGCTTGGCGTTCAGCTTCAGGTACTGGCGCAGCAGCACCGGCACGCTGCGGCCGTTGGCCTCGATCTCGCGCACGATGCGCTCCACGTCATCGGCGCTGCGCACCACGGCCCGGGTGTGATCGGGATCCCAGTCGAGGAAGGGGGTGGTGTCGGGCGGGTGACGGGGCCGGATGCGCTCCGCGAAGGCGTTCACGGCGCGGTGCCGCTCCAGGAACGCCAGGATCAGCTTCTTCGACATGCTCTGGTACTCGTCGGAGATGCTGACCGGACCGAACATGATCGCGTACTTCGGATCTCGCACCGCCACGCGGGCGAGGCCCTTCCACAGCAGCAGCAGCGGCGCGGGCTTCCGCTGCCAGGCGGGCGCCACCCAGCTGCGGCCCAGTTCCACCGCGGGCCCCAGGGCCGCCACCGCGGAGGGCGGATAGGCGAACAGCGTGCTGGTGTACAGGCCGTCGATGCCCTGCTCGCGCAGGATCTGGTCGGTGAAGCCCAGTCGGTAGCCGCCCACCACCTCCTGGGTGCGGCTGTTCCACACCAGCATCTGGTGGTAGCGCGCGTCGAAGCGGTCGATGTCGATGGCCTTGCCCGTGCCCTCGCCCACGCTCCGGAAGCTGATCTCGCGCAGCCGCCCGATCTCGAGCATGGTGAGCGGAATCCGCTCGCTGCGGGTGCACCACACCTCGAATTCACCCGAGCGGAGCAGCAGATCCTCCGGGGGCAGTCCGGCCAGCTCGGCGGCCAGGTCCGCGGGATCGTGCTGCGAGCGATCGGGCACCGGCAGCGGCGAGACCAGCGTGGGTGGAGCGTTCCGCGGCCGATCCAGCCGCGTGCGCAGCAGGTAGGTGCGCACGCGCAGGTACTTCATGATGTCGTCCTCGCCACCCTGCGCCAGCACCTCGTCGGCCGGAATGGGCGTGCCCACCACCAGCCGGATGGCCAGCCTGCGACGCGCCGCGGCCGCGTACTCGCGGGCCAGCATCATGGTGCGGAAGACCGGATGCACCAGCCCCAGCAGCTGGAAGCGGAGCCGGTTGCAGCCATCCACGAAGATGGGCAGCACCGTGGCGTTCGTGCGGCGTGCCACCCGGGCCACCTGCGTCTGCCAGTGACCATCCACCGCGCGCCACCGGCCCCACGTGAAGTGGCTCACCTCGCCCGCGGGGAACACCACCACGCAGTGACCGTCGTCGAGCCAGTCGATCACCTGGCGCAGCATGCGGATGTTCGCGCCGGCGGCATCACGCTCCTCGAGCACGCTGGCCGCGAAGATCCGCCCCTGCACCGGGGGCAGGTCGGCCATCATTCGGTTGGCCACGAAGCGCACGTCGGGCCGCACGCGATCGAACAGCGTGGCGATGACCTGCGGATCCGCGCCTCCGTAGGCGTGGTTGCACACCACCAGCAGCGAACCGGTGCGCGGAATGCGGGCCTCGTCCTCGGGGCTGACCACCCCGCGAATGCCGGTGACGCGATTGAGCCGCTCCAGCGCCGAGAGTTCCGCCGGCTCCCCCGCCATGGCGAGGGCGATGCGCCGGAAGTGGCCCAGTCCGATCAGCCGATCGACCAGCGGACGCACCAGCTTCCAGAGCCAGCGGACCGGCGCAGGACCGGCGATGTCGGGGAGACGGATCCTGGATCCTCGGTCCTCGGACATGCGTGCAGGCTAGCCGCAGGCTCCGACCCCGCATGCAGGCCGGGTGCGGGAATCGCGAAGACCCTGCAAAGACGAAGGCCGACCCGTGGGGGCCGGCCTGCGTGCGGAAGTGACCCCAAGGGGATTCGAACCCCTGTCCCCACCGTGAAAGGGTGGTGTCCTAGACCGGGCTAGACGATGGGG
>RFOC01000245.1 GCA_009926815.1 Planctomycetota bacterium | reverse complement strand
CCAGTCCCCACAGCGTGAAGAACAGGGCGCTGGAACGGCGCCCCACCCGGTCACTCATCCATCCTCCCAGCACCTTGCCGACGGCCACGAACACCAGGGCCATGGTGTTGGCGGCCTGGAAACGGGCGGCATGGTCGGGGTCGGCCACCTTGGCCGACGCCACCGAGGCGTTGAACACGTAGTAGTAGAGGGCGTTCGAGAAGGCCACGATCGCGAACAGCTGCAGGCAAGGCTTCCAGTCCGCGGCGATGGCGGCGAACACCGGCGGTCGGTTCGAAAGGTCCTTCGCCGCCTCGCCGGCCTCGCTCTCGTGGATGCCTCGGCGCAGCCACCAACCGAACACGGCCAGCACCACGCTCAACAGGAAGGGCAGCCGCCAGCCCCATTGAGTGATCTGCTCGGGGGTGAGCGTCTGATCCAGCACCATCACCGCGGCCGATCCACCCAGGAAGCCCAGGCTGGTTCCCAATGCGGTGCTGCTCGAGATCAGACCTCGCATGAGCGGTTTGGCGTGCTCGGTGGTGTAGGCCATGCTGCCCGTGAACTCCCCACCCAGCGAGAAGCCCTGCGTGAGACGGCACAGCATCAGGATGGCCGGAGCGAGCCACCCGATCTGGTGATAGGTGGGAAGGCAGCCGATCACCAGGGTGCTTGCGGCGATCAGCACCACCGACACGGTGAGCAGCCAGCGACGACCCTTGGTGTCGCCCAGCCTTCCCAGAACGATGCCGCCGATCGGCCGCGCGAAGAACCCCACCGCGAACAGACCCCAGGCCTTCAGGGCCTGCACGTTCGGGTCGCTCTCCGGGAAGAAGGCGGCCCCGATCGGCACCACCAGGAAGCCGAACACGCCATAGTCGAACCACTCGAGCAGGTTGCCGAACAGGCCGGCGAAGACCGTCCGGAAGGTGGACTGGGCGGGGGCCATGGACGCCTTGGAGCCACTTGCCTGCATGGGCGGCGAAGGTATCGCTGGGGTGCGGCCCTCAAACCCTCCGGAGGGCCCGGGGCCGGAGATTCCCAGCCGGGCCTCCCCGAATCCGGCGACCGAAGGTTCTCGGATTCTGGCCCCCCTCCGAGCCGCCGCCACGGCCGCTCCGGGACCGAAAACCTGCCGTTTCACTTGGAATCGTCATCGAGGGTTGTACTGTTCCCCTGCCGGTTTCGCAGGGAGATCCGATGTCCGCACGCCCGTTCCACATCCTGCCGATGCAGGGCTTCGCGCTGCTGTGCGCGACGGCTGTGGCGTGGGCCGGACCTCCCCGTTCGGCCGACAGTCACGCAGGTCGAGTCGGTCCGGTGGTCGAGTCGGCTCGCGCGGCGACGCCCTCCGAGCGACTCGGCCTCGACTTCATCGAACCGGATGCGAGCCTGCTCGGACCGATCGACGAGGCGTCGCTGATCTTCGAGGACGAGGCCGACGCGGGCCACGAGCCGCCGCGCTTCGGCGTGCAGCGACGGGTGAACCTGCAGGCGGAGGACGGCCTCTGGCTCGATGTGCCGGGCGGTCGCCTGTGGCGCTGCCGCGTGGAGGCGATCGGTTCGCTCAACTCCCGTCTGCATCTGTCGGGACTCGATCTCGGCCCCGGCGAGGAGCTCTTCCTGCGCTCGCCCGGCGACGCCACGAGCGTGGTCGGACCGGTCACCGGCCGCGGCGAGCGAGGTGACGGCGAAGTGTGGGGCGTGTTCGCGCCGGGCCCCGTGGCCGAGATCGAATGGTTCGTGCCCGAGGGTGCGGTGCCCGCGGCCCTGCCGTTCCGGGGCGTCGAGTACGCGCACGGCTACCGCGACGTGTTCGCCGCCGAGGCCGCACAATCGCTCACTGGCTGCCGCACCGATCCGGCCTGCTTCCCCGCGTGGTCCGACCTCTCCAACGCCACCGGCCGCATCATGTACACGCGCAACGGCGCGAACCGGTCGTGCTCGGGCCAGCTCACCGCCACCGTGGCCGCCGACGAGACGCCCTACTTCACCACCGCCTTCCACTGCATCGGCACGCAGACCGAGGCCGCCAGCGCGAACGTGCGCTTCTTCTTCCGGGCGAGCGAATGTGCCGGCGCGCTGAACCTTGGCCAGGCCGTGTCGACCATCGACCTGGTCGCCACGCACCCGTCGAGCGACACCACCCTGCTGCTGATCCGCGGCGCACTTCCCGCCGACGTGCGGTGGCTTGGATGGCTCTCGAGCATGCCCGCCAACGGCACCCCGATCGTGTGCGTGCATCATCCCAACGCGTTCCAGCAGGCGATCAGCTTCGGCACCAAGACCGCCAACAGCACCGCGTGCAATCCGGTCGTGAGCTCGTCCACCGTGCTGTGGAACCTCGGCGTGACCGAGGGCGGATCGAGCGGCAGCGCGCTCGTGGAGCAGTCCTCCGGCCGCATGTTCGGCGTGCTGTCGTGCGGCATCAGCAGCTGCTCGAACACCACGGGCTGGGACGCCTTCGGGCGATTCGACCTGGCCGTGAACAACGGCAACATCGGCGCGCTGCTCGCGGCCGGCGCCGACGACGCCTACGAGCCCGACGACTCGTGCGCCACGCCGGCCACGCTGGTACCGGGCGCGCACGGCGGACTCGTGCTCAAGCGCGTCAGCCCCGACTGGTACGCCATCCCGGTGCCGCCCGGAGGACGACTGATCGCGCAGGCGGACTACATCCACGCCAACGGCGACGTGGACTTCCGCGTGTGGGACGCGTGTTCCGGCACCGTGCTCGACGAGATCGCCGGCGACCTGTCGGGCGACTCGTTCATCAGCGTCAACACGTCGGAAGGCTCCACGCTGCTGCTCGAGGCGTTCCTGGCGTCGGACACGCGCGCGGAGTACGCGCTCTCGATCCATGTGCTGCC
>RFOC01000244.1 GCA_009926815.1 Planctomycetota bacterium | reverse complement strand
ATCCGCTGAAGATCAGCGGTCGGTGTGGCCGACTGATGTGCTGCCTGCGCTACGAGGACCAGACCTACGAGGAACTGGCGAAGCGGCTGCCGAAGAAGGGCACCGTGGTCCGGACCAGCGAGGGCACCGGCACGGTGATCGACGGGAAGATCCTGGTGCAGCTGGTGCTGGTCCGATTGCAGGAGGACCACCGCGAGATCGCGGTGCCCGTGGAGGAGCTGCTGTCATGAACGACGCGAAGCCCGCCAACCCCGACGAGGGCGACTGGATCGACACCCTGCAGGGGCTCTTCGTGGCCTTCGTGGTGGCCATGATCTTCCGCGGCTTCGTCATGGAGGGGTTCTTCATTCCCACCGGGTCCATGGGTCCCACGCTGCGGGGCCAGCATGTGCGGCTGCGCGGCGACTTCACGGGCTACGCCTACGACGTGGATGCCGGTCCGCTGACCGAGAGCGGCGCCGCCGCCACGGCCCGCGTGCCCATGATCGATCCCATGGTGACGCGCCAGTATCCCGTGGGCGAATCCGAGGTCGGCCTGCTTCGTCGGCAGAGCGTGGCGGGTGACCGCGTGCTGGTGCTCAAGTACCTGCCGTGGCTTCTGCAGCCGTCGCGTTGGGACGTTCCGGTGTTCCGGAATCCACCGTTCCCGCTGGGCGACTCCTCCAACTACATCAAGCGGCTCGTGGGTCTTCCCAACGAGAGCCTGGTGCTGGCCGATGGCGACATCTTCACCGGCGCTGCCGATGCGCCGGCGGACCAGTTGCGGGTGCAGCGGAAGCCGGAGATGGTGCAGCGAGCCGTCTGGCAGCCGGTCTGGCGAAGCGATTGGGGCCCGGCCGACATCCGGCGCATGGAGCAGTCCATCCGGCGACCATGGCCGGGACCGGCGCTCAAGCCGGCCGCCGCGGACCGGGCCCGCTGGTCACAGGCCCAGGGTCGGACGTGGGTGTGGCCGGATGCATCGACCACGTCGCTCGAACTGGACCTGAAGGCATGGCCCATCACGGACTGGAACGCCTACAACGCGTGGCGACGCGTGCCGGAGTTCCCCATGTCCGACGTGCGCGTGCGCGGCACCTTCGAGCCCAGGGATCCGGACGCCTTCGCGGCCGCGCTGGAGTTGATCACGCGCGGCCTCCGCATCACCGCCGAGGTGAGGAACGGCCAGGTGGTGGCCACGGTGGCGCCCGTGCAGGGAGAGGGCGTCGGTCCGCTGGCGCGCCAGGAGGCCAGGCTGTCCACGCCGGACCAGCTGCTCGACATCGATGTCTGGCACGTGGACCAGCAGGTGTGGATCTTCGTCAACGGTTCGGAGGCGCTGCGCATGCCCTACGAACTCGATCCGGATGGCACCTCGCCCACCGAGCGCATGGTGGCGTGCGGCATCGACCTGCAGCGATACGTGCAGAACCCCACGGACGCCAAGCCGCAGCCCATGCAGTCGCTGACGTGGCGTCTGGGTGGAACGCCCTTCGAGGTGCGGAACCTGCGACTGGACCGGGATCTCTACTACCAGCCCGGCGTGCTGCTGCCGGGCAACCAGTTGCCCACGAATGGACCGCTCCTGGTGGGTCGCGCCTTCGCGTGCGATCCGGAGAATCCCGCGCGGCTCGGACCCGGCGACTACCTCATGATGGGCGACAACAGTCCCGCCAGTCGCGACGGCCGCTTCTGGGGCCGACCGCATCCGATCCTGAAGGAGGCCATCGGATTCGATGCGCCATTCCTGGTGCCGGGCGAGCTGCTGGTGGGCAAGGCCTGGTGCGTGTACTTCCCGGCCACCTACCCCCTGGGTGGCGGGCTGGACATGCAGGACCCGTCGGGCCGAAGTCCCAACCTGGTGCCCAATTTCGGGTCCCTGCGGTTCATCCGCTGAGGGCCCAGGATCGGCCGCCAGGGGGGGGTGGCGGTGAAAGGTCAGAAAAACCGGCCATGGCCATGAGGGGCGTCGATCCTGTTTTGCGTGTTTCTTTCTGACGGAAGGAAGCGCGGGTCCCCGGCATGGTGCCGGCCCCGGTTCCAGCCGCAAGTTTCGGGTGGGGCTCCGGTGAGCCACGCCCAGGAAAGGGCCGAGACCGGCGGATCCGGATGTTCGCCCACTGGGAGTGGGCGTTCAGTCGGGGTATGTCCCCGAGGAAGTTTCCGATGCGCAAGAACAGCATGAGCATGATGGGTGCCCTGGCCACCGTGGCCGTGGCGGCTTCGGCGATGGCGTCCGCCACGACCATCTACAACAGCATCAGCGGCGAGGGCGGCGTGAATGTCCTGGACGGCTCCTATCTCAGCCTCGGTTTCCAGGCGACCCAGACGGCCGAGTTCGGGGATCGGATCACCTTTGGCGGCACCGCCCGCACGCTTCAGACGGCCACCTTCACCATGGTGAACTGGGCGCGCTACGAGGACTACAACGCGGGCGGCCAGTACTACGGCAGCGGCCAGTGGGCGGGCAACGGCTTCAACCACAGCTTCACGCTGAATCTCTACGAGGCCGGCACGGGCAGTTCCCCGGGGGCGCTGATCACCTCGATCACCCAGACCAAGTTCATCACCTACCGTCCGACCGGCTGGTCCTTCAACGGCTACGCCCAGAACATCAGCTTCGACCTGTCCGCGCAGAACATCACCGTGCCCAACAGCGTCGTCTGGGGCCTGGCCTACAACACCCAGTCCTACGGAAGCAACCCGCTGGGTGTCAGCGGTCCCTACAACTCGCTCAACATGGGCCTGAATGACTATGCCGCTGGCGGCGTGTCCGTGGGTTCCACGGATCTGGACAAGCTGTTCTGGAAGACTTCAACGGCCGGGAATTACACCGATGGCGGCGCCGCAGGCGTCAACGTGTTCCGCCAGG
>RFOC01000243.1 GCA_009926815.1 Planctomycetota bacterium | reverse complement strand
GCCGTTCGGAGCATGTCTGCTCAGATCGCTGAGGCGATCAGTCGGCGGTAGCGGAATTCAACTCCGTGATCAGAGCGGTCTGCTTGCCCTGGGTCGCGGTCTTGATGCTGCTCAGGCCTGAGATGGCGCCACCGGCGGCGACGATCGAGGTCACGCCGAACTCGATGCTCTCGGCGCCACGCTCATCAGCGATGAAGTTCATGATCCAGTTCTTCATTTTTCGTATCCTTTGCAAAGAGAAACCTAGGTTTGGCTGCGGGCCACACACCCGGCCAGCCGACGCTGAAGATAACCCAATGGCCTTCCTTGGCCAGCGGAACCCCGCCTGAAAAACTCAAAATGAGTCGAAGGTTGACCGGTTCGATCCCGATTCAGGCCAATAAACAGGCCTCACTTGGTGAATTTGGGGCGGGCCTGCTGGGCAATGGCCAGATTGGCCTTGGCGTCCTCCAGGGGCACCACTCGGCTCCAGAGGCTGATCGCTGTTTCATCGTTGCCTGAAAGAGCGTTGGCCAGGGCAAGGTTGGCCACGTACTCCGCGTCGTCGGTGTCGGCCTTGTAGGCCACCTCGAAGTCGGACTTGGCAGCGGGCAGGTCGGCCAGCAGCAGGTGGCACATGCCGCGATCGTTCATCAACACCGGGTGGTCAGGGAACCGGGCCAGGCCGCGATCAAGCCACTTCACGGCCTCGCTGATGCGACCCTCGATCACCAGGACCTCGGCGCCTTCGGAATAGGTGCCCACGAAATCCGGATAGTCGGCCAGCATCCGGTTCATCACGTAGCCTGCGCGGTGGGTCTCGCCCTTCGCGGCCAGCACGCGTGCCGTCAATTGCAGGGTCTCCGGTCCGGCAGGGCGCAGCGGCCCGCCATCGAACCAGTCCGGGTCCGGCTCCGGCGTGCTCTGGCAGGAGACGGCGGTCACCAGCACCAGCGGGGCGATCCATCCAAGCCGACGATCTCGGTTTCCGGTTCGCATCAGTTGCCTCCCACCATCTTGCCATCACCGAAGGGGTTCAGGGTCTGTCCACCGGATTCCTGCATCGGCTTCTTGGCGATGCTGGCTCGGATGCTCAGGGCCTCGGCAGTCGAGAGGCCCGGGCCGCCGGCGTTGCCATCACCCACCTCGACGCGATCGCGGGCAATGCCCTCGTCCGTCAGGGCCTTCCTCACGGCGTTCAGGCGGGCGGTGTGGAGCGTTCCATTCGCGGACCCGCGGGGCACGGCGATCCGGCCCCCGGATTCACGCATGGCCTGGGCCAGGATGTGCACGTTCCGCTGGCCGATCGAGTTCAGGTCCGCGGTGTCGGGCTTGAACTGGCTCTCGAAGATGGCCTTCTGCCGGATCACGCCCTGGCGGACCTGGTCATCGAAGGGTTCCTGCGCGAACTTCCGATCCGCCTCTCGCTGCACGTCATCCTGCACGCGCACGCTGTTGGGCTGGGGCTTGGGCTGGGACATGCAGGCGGCCAGAAGCGGCAGGAGCGTGAGCCATGTGCAGGCGATCGTGTTTCGGCCGTGTGCTGGTGTGAGTCCTGTGCGCGGCATGAAATCGGTCCTTGGTCTCGGGGTTCAGTCGGGCGTGGCCGCCCGAAGTCCTTCGAGCAGCATCATGAACAGGGGGCCCGCGACCACCAGGATCGTGGGTGGAAGGACAAGGCCAGCCAGCGGCAGCAGCATGCGCACCGAGGCCCGGTGTGCCCTTTCCTCGAGGGATTGCATCTCCTCGTGCCGGAGCGAATCGGCCAGCACCTGGATGGTGCGTGAGAGCTCGGTGCCGAAGCGCTGGGTCTGGCCCAGCAGGGAACCCAGCGACCGGAACTCGGCCACGCCCGTGCGTTCGGCTGCAGCGGCGAGCGAGGCGGACCAGCCCACGCCGAAGCCGGACTCCAGATCCACCCTGCGCATCTCCCGGGCCAGGGCATCACTGGTACCGCGAAGGCTCGCCGTCACCGTGGCCCACGCGGCTGGAAGCCCCAGGCCACCGTTCAGGGAAATCTGGAGCAGATCCAGCATGACGGGGAAGTCGCTGGCGATCTCCATTCGACATCGCTCTCGGCGACCCTCAAGCCAGGCCCGTGGCAGCCACCAGCCGATCGCCGCACCGAGCCCGGCCATGAGCGTGACGCCCAGGCCACTCGCATCGGGTCCGGCTGTCACCCATGCGGCCAGTGCCGCGAGCACCAGGGGTCCGATCAGGGCCGCAACCATGAAGCCCCTTCGGGCGCGCATGGAATCCAGGCCTGCCAGTTCCATGTCGCGTTCGAGTCCGGGGAACATGGTGCGCGTGATTGGCCGAGCAGCACCCTGTCGCGAGGCTCGGAGGCCAAGAGTCACGGCCAGGCCGGCGGCGAACGCGGCGGCGATCAGCGCGGAGGAGTTCAACGGGTCCCCCAGTCCGGCAGTCGCTCGATTCGGGAAAGCCTCTGGATCGCGATGAGGCCGCCAACCAGCATGATGGCCGCAGCGCCGAGCAGCAGGTTCCCCTGTGGCCGGTCGAGCAACATGGTGGAGTAGCCATCCACGGTTGAAGCCAGGATGGGGATGGCCACCAGCGGCGTGATCGCGAGCACGTTGGCGGCCGTCCTGCTGTAGGCCACGATCGTCCTGGCCCGACGTCGCACGCGGGTCCGCTCCACCAGGGCAAGAGCCAGTCGATCGGTGGTGTCGGCAAGATTGCCACCGGCGGAAAGCTGCACGGTCAGCGCAAGGCCAAAGGCACGCAGGGCGGCAAGCGGGCTCCGAAGCAGCACCTGGCGGATGGCCATCTCCAGTTCCTCGCCCATGGCCTCGCGCTGAAGCAACTCCCTCAATGCCGCACGAGTCTCGCCTCGACTCTCATCGGCCAGGATCTGAAGCATGCCCGAGAGCGGGATGCCTGCACGAAGGGCCCGGCTCGCGGAACCGATCG
>RFOC01000242.1 GCA_009926815.1 Planctomycetota bacterium | reverse complement strand
CGCACCACGGTGTCCTCGGTGCCGATGTCCTTGGCCGTCAGGGCGTTGGCCTCCTCGAGCTGACTTCGGATCTCGAAGAGCACCTGGCTTGACCAGAGCGGGTAGACCTGCAGGAACAGGTAGTTGAGTCCCACGCCCAGGCCCGCACCCAGGAAGACCACGATCAGGATGCGCCAGACATGCTGACGGAGCACCCGGATCGGGTCGATGACCGGGCCCGCTGAACGGGGGCGAGGAGCCTGCGCGGCACCCTGCGGTCGGGAAGGCGCTGGACTGGAAGCGGCGGGTACGGGCAGTCGGCTCATGTTGAAAGTTCCTCGTTCCTCACTGCAATGACTTCTCGATGGCGGCACGCTCCGCCTGCAATTCCGGACTCAACCGCTTGGGATCCAGGCGCCCAAGCGCCTTGCGGGCCTCGTCCTTGCGACCACTGGCCGAAAGCGCCTCGGCCAGATGCATGATGCCCTGCGCCGTCGGGGCCACGGACACGGCCTGCTGAAGCGGCGCCAACGCCTCCTCGGGCTTGCCCGCCCGAACGAGGATGTAGCCCAGGGTGTCCAGGAAGTCCGGAACACCGGGGGCCAGTTGGGTGGCCTTTCGAGCCCAGGCCTCGCCGCGGGCGAGATCCCCGGAGCACTTCACGACCACGAAGGCTGCGTTGTTCAGACTTGCGGGCTGATCAGGAGCGATCTCGACCGCCCGGGTGAACCACTCCGAGGCTCGCGGACAGTCATTCTCAGCATAGGCGCACTCGCCCGCCTCCATGGCCACCTGCAACGCCAGATCCTTGCTCTCCCCGGCGGAGGCGATGGCATCCGCAAAGCGCTGGAGCGCCATGTCCAGACCCGACTTGCCCTGAAGACGCCAGACCCGAGCCAGGCCTCGATTGGTGTAGAAATCCGGCTTCGCGCCGCCCAGCGTGGACAGCACGAAGGCCTCGGCTTCCTTGGGCTGGCCTCGGTAGGCCTGCCCCACGGCCGCGAACCAGACATCCCAGAGGTCGGGACGGGCCCCCTGCTTGGTGACCTGATCCTGGATCGTGCTTCGCAGCGAACGGAGTGCCTGAAGTCCGGCATCACGCTGACGGTTGTTCACCAGCGCCGCCGCCAGCATGCCCTGCAGCGTCACCGATCCGCCAGCCACCTTCGGATTGTTCTTGATCAGCGTGACGATCTCCGCCCAGTCCGGCTTCTCCATCTCCAGGCGGGCATTGACCGCCTGCACCAGGGTGCTCTCCTCCGGCGCTGCCGCGAAGGCACGGTCGAAGGCCCGGACCGCCTCCTGCTTCCGGCCCGCATTCTTGTGGATGCTGCCCACCAGGCTCACCCACTGGGGGTTGCGAGGCTCGAGTCGCGCGCCCTCCTCGGCCACATCGATCGCCTTGGTCGTGCTGCCCTCCTGCATGAGCAGTTCAATCCACTGCCGCCGACCGTCGGCGGACTGGGGCACGCTGCGGACAAAGCGCTCGATCAGGCTGATGGCTCCGGCCAGGTCAGCCTGATCCATCAGCAGATCCTTCTTGACCCGGATGGCTGGCAGATAGGTGCTCAGGATGGCCAGCGACTGGTCCGCCGCTGCGACCGCCGCGGAAAGACGAGCCGCCTCGCGGGTCTGCAGGTAGACGTTTCGCTCGGCATCTGCCAGCGCCGCCCAGGCCATGGCGTTGTTGGGCGCGAGTTCGGCGGCCGACCGCATGGCGTCCGCCGCCTTCTTCATGTCGGCCAGGGCCTCGGACGTCTTGCCGCTGTTGGTCGACTCCTGCGCCCGACTGGCCTCGATGGATCCCCGGAGCATCTGCAGCGTGGCCGAGGCCTTGGGTGAAGCCTTCTCGGCCATGGCCAGATATTGCTCGGCAGCGGGGAAGTCGCGGAGGTTCTTGCAGATCTCCGCAAGCCTGGCCGCCAGACGAGCCTTCCGCTCGGCATCCGTGTCCGCGTCGACCACGGGCTGGAGGACCTTTCGGGCACGATCCCACTGGCGCTGGTTGAACCAGAAGTCGGCGATCTCGATCTCGGCGTCGTGCGCCGCGGGATCCTGCAGGGCGATCGCCTTGTCGAAGGGTTCCTTCGCCAGCTGCGGCTGGCCATTCTCCGCAAGCAACGCTCCCAGTCCGATCCACAGCACCCGAGCGAGCGGCGCGGGCGCCTTGGCGATGTCCTCGCGGAGGGCCTTCTCCCCTTCCGCAAGGGAGCCGTGGCGGACCAGCGCCCTCGCCCTCATGATCGCCAGGTTCGGATCGTTCGCATTCTGCTGCTGAAGCAGCTTGAGGATCTCCTGGCCCAGCTTGATGTTGTCCTGCTCGGCCTGCTTGATCTTCTGCTGCACGGATGGGCTGGGGCTGCGGATCTCCTCCGGCTTGAAGAGCATGATGCCGTTGGCGTCCTGCAGGAATGTGGGCTCGCCAGGCGCCTCGAGCAGGAGACTGGCCAGCGCCTGCGCATTCTCGCGGAACCCCGGGGAATCCCGGTACAGGCGCCGACGCATCGCCAGCGCGCCGGCCCGGTCTCCGATGTCCATCTCGACCAGCAGGAGCGCGTGGAGAATGTCGCGGTTGTCGGGATTCGACCTCGCGAGGGCCCGGAGCGTCTCCAGCGAGCGGCCGCGCTCTCCGGTTCGGTCGAGCAGGAGCGCATACAGGCGTGCCGTCACGGGATCGTTGGGTCGCTTCTCGTAGGCCGACTGCATGGCCTCCTTCGCGGCCTCGAGGTTGCCCTCGCGCTCGTACATCAGGCTCAACTGGCGAAGCAGCGCGGCGGACTGATCTCCCGCCTGTCGTGCCGCCAGCAGCGCCTGCATGGCCTCCTTGGGCTGGTCCTGGGCCATGAGTGCCCGCGACCTGAGCACGGCAGCCATGCCGCGCTCGCTGGCCTTCTCCGCCGTGGCCGCGATCCGCTCCACCCCATTCCAGTCCCG
>RFOC01000241.1 GCA_009926815.1 Planctomycetota bacterium | reverse complement strand
CTTCACCAGCGTGGACCAGTCCCCGGCCAGCGAGGGAGTGGTGGCATCCATGGATTCGCTGGGGCTGCGCATGCGACTCTCCGTGAGGGAAGGTCTACCATAGGCCGCCATGGAAACCGCTTCCGCCGCACCGCTGGCCATGAGTCCGGGCGTCGCGCTCTTCGGCGGCCTCACGGTGATCGCGGGCGTGCTCGGTGTGGTGGCGGTGCTGGCAGGGCGTGTACGGCCCATGACGCTGGCGCTAGGGTTCGCCGGCGTCGCCGCGCAATGGGGCCTGACCTACGTGGCCATGACGGGCGTCGGGCAGTGGGCGGGTGAGGTGCTCTTTGCTCTCACGGTCCTGGTCCCGGTCGCGGTGGGCTGGGCCTCGACCCGCTGGGCCGCGGATCGAAGTTCGCCGGTGCCCGCGGGTCTCGTGAGCGGCTTCGTCAACCTGCTCGTGGTCGGCAGCGTCATCCAGGGCAAGGACGCGAAGGCTGCGCTCTCGGAGGCGGCCCTCTGGTCCATGGGCCTTCTGGTGGGCAGTGCGGTGCTCGCGGGCATCGGTGGGGCGATGGGTCGCAGGAACCCCAGGCCCGGTCGCCTGCCCGAGCCGGTCTGCCTCTTCGCCATGGTGACGGCCGCCACCATCTTCCTGCTGCTCATCACGGGCGGCCTGGTGACCGGCCTCGAGGCGGGCCTGGCCGTGCCGGACTGGCCCAACTCCTTCGGTCACAACATGCTGCTCTATCCCGTGAGCGAGATGAAGGAGGGCCGCTACTACGAGCACGCCCATCGGCTCTTCGGCATGCTGGTGGGTCTCTCCAGCTTCACGCTGGCGGCGCTGTGCTGGCGGCACGAGTCCCGGCCGAGCGTCCGCTGGGCGGCTTCAACGCTGCTGCTCATGGTGTGCGTGCAGGGTCTGCTGGGCGGCCTTCGCGTCACGGGCATGTTCACGCTGAGTCAGGATCCGTCCATGCTGGCGCCGAGCACGCTGCTGGCCATCGCCCACGGCATCTTCGGCCAGATCGTCTTCGCCACCGCCGCGTGGATCGCCGCGGCGACCAGCGCGTCGTGGCGATCGGCATCCATGCGGCCCATCACCCTGGATGCCACCGGCATCCGGCTCTGGAGCCTGATCGCGCCAGTGGTGCTGCTGCTCCAGCTCTTCCTGGGCGCCGCCTACCGGCACCTGCAGGTCTCGCCGTCGGCCGAGGGCGAGGCCATCCGGCATCCCATCTGGGCGATGCACGGACACCTGGGCTTCTCCGTGGTGGCGCTGATCGCGGTGCTGATCGCTGCCAGCCGAATGTCGGCGGCGGGTCGCGAGGGCCTTCGTCCACTGGGCCGTGCCGGCTCCGCGATGGCGTTGATCGTGGCCATCCAGGTGGGACTGGGCCTGGTCGCTCTGGGGGCGGTGCTCATGCGCCGAGGCCCGGCCATCCCGCTCTGGGAGCTGCTCTCGACCAGCGCCCATCAGGCCACGGGCGCCTTGCTGCTCATGGCGGCGGTGCAGGGCGCGGCGTGGAGCAGGCGACTGCTTCCCGCGGGTGATCGGGCCGCGGTCACTCCAGCCTTCGCGAAGGCTTGATCGCCTCCTCGAGCGCCAGCAGCGCATAGGCCGTGACCAGGTCCGGCTCGCCCTCCATCCATCGGTCCTGGGCGTTCACCCAGCTGCCATCCGGGCGCTGCTCCGCCACGATGGCCTGGATCAGCTCGCATCGCCAGTCGTGGTCCACGCCACCCGCATCGCGCAGTCGGTCCACGCCGCCAGCCAGCATCGCCCGGCTCATGGCCATGCGGTAGTAGAAGAGGCCCTGCTGGCCCAGGCCCGGGTTCTCGGCGAGCGTCCAGTGGCCTGCGGCCCATGCCAGCGCGGCCTGCACGCGAGGATCGTCGCGCGCGAGCCCCGCGAACAGCAGGCTCTTGTAGCCCGCGTAGGTCATGCTGCCGTAGCTGCGAAGACTGCGCGTGCCCGGCGGCAGTTTCTCGCCATGTCGGCCCTCGCCGGCCGCCTCGCTGGCGAAGCTCTCGCCGCCGTTGGCCACCGTGTACACGAAGCCGCCGTCGCCGTCGCCCGCGTTGGCCCATGCCGGCGCATGCGCGTCCCTGCGGTTCTGGCAGCGCGCCACGAAGGCCAGCGCTCGCTGCACCGCCGCGTCATCGGCGCCCGCACCGCTCTCGTGCAGCGCCTCGAGCACCATCTGCGTGTTGCTCAGGTCGGGCCGGCCGTGCTTGCCGTAGCCGGCGCCACCGAACCAGTCATGCTCGGGTCGGATGCCCTCGGGCTGGTCCCACTGGGCCGTGCGCAGCCACGCCACCATGCGCTGCATCACCTCGGCTCGATCGGGATGGTCCAGGGCGGCCAGCCCCAGCACGGCGCAGCTGGCCACATAGGTGCCCAGGCCGCCCGACGGATCGGGATCGAAGGCTCCATCCGCGCCGGTCTGGCGGATCACTCGCTCCACGCCGCGACGCACCGCCGCCTCGTTCAGTTCCGTTCGACCGGCCTGCGCGAAGGCCCGGATCACCAGGCCGGTCACGGCCACCGATGCGGCGTTGGAGGCCTTGGCGGCCTCGGATCCCTGTGTGGCCTTGCCCTCCATCCATCCACCCTCCGCGCCCTGCGAGGCGCGGAGGAAGGCCAGTCCCCGGTCGATCGCCCCTCGCGCGGCGTCGAAGCATGGCGCCGACACCGGCACCAGCGAGGCGTCGGAAGCGATCCTGCGGATCACCGGCGGCGGTGGGGTGAGCCGCTCGGGCACGGGCGGCGCGGCCAGCGTGGTGACCTTGGATCCATCCACCCGTGCATCCAGTGGCGCGGTGGGCTGGTCGCGCAGCGATTCGCGCCAGGCATCGGACCCGGTCGAGGGCGGAGCGACCAGCAGCCATGTGGCCATCAGCAGGGGCATCATGGGGTCGATGCTAGATCCCCGTGAACGCTCATGTCCGC
>RFOC01000025.1 GCA_009926815.1 Planctomycetota bacterium | reverse complement strand
GTCAGGGTCATGGCCACGCCGCCGCGGAACTCCGTGTCGAAGATGCCGCCACCGCGCTGCACGATGCCCGTCACGCAGACCGCGGCCACCACCAGCGAGCCGCCCAGCAGCGCCGGCTTGAGCGAGATCCAGTCGATCCGCGGCAGCAGCGCCCGCGCCACGCCCGGAGCCAGGATGGGCAGCATGGGCAGCGAACGCCGTCCCAGCCACTCGGTCCAGATGCCCAGCATGACGCGGGTCACCCAGAGACCCGAGATGAACGTGGCGAAGACGCCGATGGCCATGGTGACGCCGAAGCCCTTCACCTCGGTGCCGGCGAAGAGCACCAGCACCAGACAGACGATCAGGTTGGTGATGTTGCCGTCGAAGATGGCGCTGAAGGCGCGGCCGAAGCCGATCCGGATGGCGTTGCGGAGCGGCTCGCCATTGAGCACCAGCTCCTCGCGGATGCGCTCGTAGATGAGCACGTTCGCGTCCACCGCCATGGCGATGCTCAACGCGATGCCGGCCAGGCCGGGCAGCGTGAACGTGGCGTCCATGAGGGCCATCACGCCGAAGATGACCAGCGCGTTGACGATCAGCGAGAGGTCGGCGATCACGCCCGCGACCAGGTAGTACAGCAGCATCATCACCGCGGTCACGGCGATGGACAGCAGCACGGCCTGCAGTCCTCGGGCCAGGTTGTCGGCACCCATGGAGGGACCGAGGATGCTCACGCTGATCGGTTCCGGGCTCAGCTGACCCTCGAGGGCGCCGGCCGAGAGCACGCGGATGAGGTATCGCAGCTCCTCCTCGCCGAAACTGCCGCTGATCTGCCCGCTGGCCCCGATGCGACTCTGCAGGTTGGGCGCCGTGTAGACCTGGCCGTCGAGGACGATCGCCATGGGCCGCCCCACGTTGGGGCCCGTCAGGCGGCTCATCTCCTGGCCACCAGCCGCGTCGAGTCGGAAGGCCACGCTGGCCCGCCCCACCTCGTCCACGCTCCGGTAGGCCCGCTCGATCGCCCAGGAACGCCCGCCCGAATGAGTCAGGCTGCGCTCGGGCGTGGTGTAGAGCAGCAGGTACGGCCGGCCATCGGCCAGACCGCCGACCAGGTCGCGCGCCGCGAAGAAGGCGGCGGGATCCTGCTCGAGCAGCGCACGCTCCACCGGCGACTCCGCCCACTGCTTGGGATCCTGCACGGGGAACCACGCCGCCACCGGACTCTGCCCGGCCACGGGACCGCGCTGGCGCAGTTCCTCGCGCATCTCGGAGGGGCTCACGCCCTCCGGAGCGCGCTCGCTCACCGCGATGCGGAACTCGAGCACGCCGGCGCCGCGGAAGAGCCGCTTGAGATCCTCGGGATCATCCAGGCTGGTCCGCACCTTCTCGTAGGCGGCCCATGCCGTCACGGCGGCGTCGATCTCCTTCGCCGCCTCCGGATGCTCCTGACGCAGCGTGTCCAGCGCCTTGGCACGCAGGCTGGGACCGGTCTGGGCCGTGCCCGTGGCGTCCGAGACGGGCTTGCCGGTCTTGGGATCACGCACCACCTGCGGCGCATCGCTCAGCGTGAGCATGCCCGTCACGCGGCTCTCGGAGATGCCGCGGCCCTCGAGGCCCTCGCGCGTGCGCTCCAGGTCCATCTCGGCCCGTGCCAGCGCGTCCTCGGCGGCATCCACGGCCTGGCCGGAGCTCCGAGCCTGCTCGAGCGCGGATCGCGCCGATGCCGCCGCGTTCCACGCCGCCTGCAGCGAGGCGATGCGCGCCTTGAACCGCTCGTCGCTGCCACCGAACCGCTCGGCCGCCTGGCCCGCGGCCAGCGACTGATCCAGCTCCGAGGCCTCGATCCGGGTGCGAGCCACCAGTGCGGCGACCGCCTCGCGGAAGCTGACCTGCAGCGCCTGCACCTCCGGACTCGGCAGCGGCATGACCACCTCGATGCGATCGCGTCCCTGTGGCGAGAAGCTGATGTCGAGCACGCCCGTGGGATTCACGCGCTGCTTGAGCACCTCGATGATCTGCTTGAGGCTCTGCTCGCTCTTGGCATCCGCCGGCAACTTCACCGAGTAGATCAGGCTCACGCCACCGCGCAGGTCCTTGCCCAGACGGAGCGTCTCCTTGGGGGGCCAGACCATGCCGAACAGGATGGCCGTGAGAGCGAGAACGAGGACGACATGCAGACCGATGCGCTTCATGGGGACCTTGGGAAGGGTGGCGTGCTCAGGCGTTCTGGGTTTCGGAGGCACCTTCGGCCGACGAGGCCTTCAGCACCGCGGCGATCGCGTCACGCGTGAAGCTGATGCGGACATCCTGCCCCTGCTCCACCTTCAGCACCACGAGGTCGGGCTTCACCTCGGCCACCCAGCCGATCATGCCACCCGTGGTCACCACGCGATCGTGCCTCTTCAGGTCCCCCAGCATCTTCTCCTTCTGCTTGCGCTGCTTGCGGCTGGCCATGGCACTGAACAGGAACATGGCCAGGATGAGCGGAATGAAGATCCAGAACATGCCCGCGTCCGGCGCGGGGCCCGTGGCCGGCGCCGCGGCGGGCGCCGCTGTGCCCGCGGCCGTCGGTGGAGCGGGTGCGGGCGACTGTCCGGCGAGCGAGGGTCCGTTCTGCATGGCGAGGGTCATTCGGGGTCTCCAGGGGTCTCTTGGGAGGGTGCCGACAGGCATGGCCACCGCTCCCGAAGCGAGGACCACCCATTGCACCCGATCGCGGTCCGGATGTCCAGCATGAGCCTTTGCCAGAGCCGGACGTTGTGCAGGCTGACCAGCGTGGGGCCCAGCATTTCTCCGGCCTGGAAGAGGTGTCGCAGGTAGGCCCGACTGAAGCCTCCGGCACAGGTGGCGCAGTCGCACCCTGCCTCGATGGGTGCGGGATCCTGGGCGAAGCGGGCGTTCCGAAGCCGCAGGGATCCTTCCCGGGTGAAGGCCAGCGCGTTGCGTCCGTTGCGGGTGGGCAGGACGCAATCGAACATGTCCACTCCGGACTCGACCGCCATCACGATGTCCCGTGGGTAGCCAACGCCCATCAGGTAGCGCGGCCGGTCCACCGGCAGCAGCGGCGCGGTGAAGCGGACCGTCTCGGCGATCCGCGCCGGGTCCTCGCCCACGGCCACGCCACCGATGGCGTACCCCGGCAGGTCCAGCTCGCACGTCGCCTCGGCGCTGGCCCGGCGCAGGTCCAGGTGCGTGCCGCCCTGCACGATGCCGAAGAGCGCCTGCGCCTCCGGTCGGGCATGCGCCGCCTTGCACCGATGGAGCCAACGCGCGCTCCGGACCATGGCCTCCTCCACCCGGCTGCGAGTCACCTGGGCGTCCGCGGGCGGACAGTCGTCGAAGGCCATGATGATGTCCGCACCGATCAGGTTCTGGGCGCGGATGCTCACCTCGGGGGTCATGCGCACCTTCGAGCCGTCCACGAAGCTGCTGAAGGTGACGCCGTCGTCATCGAGACTTCGCAGATCCGCGAGGGAGAAGGCCTGGAAGCCTCCCGAGTCGGTCAGGATGGGCCCCGACCACCGCATGAACGCGTGCGAGGAACCGAAGGCCGCGATCCGCTCCGCACCGGGCCTCAGCATGCAATGGAGGGTGTTGTTCAGGATGATCTGGCTGCCCGTGGAGCGCACCTGATCGGGGGTGAGGCCCTTCATGGCGGCCGCGGTGGCGACCGGCATGAACGCGGGCGTGTCGAAGGTGCCGTGCGGCGTGTGGACGCGACCGAGGCGTCCGGCATGCTCCGCCGACCGGGCGAGGATCTCCAGTCGGACGGCCATGCCTAGCGCCGGCTCGCTTCCCGGAGGACCTGCCGCTCGGCCTCGTTCAACGCGTGCAGGCCCTCGCGCCGGATCTTGTCCAGGATCCGGTCGATCTCCACGGTCTCCAGTCCGCCGCGGGCCCGGTTCAGCCGCATGCGCCGCGTGCGACTGGTGGGATCGACCCGGCCCATCCAGTCGAAGAGCCGGTGAAGCAGGTGCGGCCGACGGATGAGCCAGAACCCGGCGATCGCGCCGCCCAGGTGCGCCGCCTCGCCTCCGGCGTTGCCGCCTCCCAGGAACAGGGTGCCCATGGCCACGGCCACCAGCGTGTAGGCCAGCGTGCGCAACCGCATCGGCAGCACGAAGTACACCAGCACCTCCGCGTGGGGCGCCAGGTAGGCGGCAGCCATCACCACGCCGAAGACGCCGGCGCTGGCGCCGATGAGGGGCGTGGTCGGGTCATTGAGCAGCAGGAACGGCACATGTGCGCCGGGGCGCCAGGCGCCGAACTGGGTGCCCAGGAAGTTGAGCAGCAGGTACATGGCCGCGCCGCAGATCCCGCACAGCAGGTAGAAGGCCGCATACCGCTTGCCACCCAGGTACCGCTCGACCACCGGACCGAAGAACCAGAGGCCCAGCATGTTGAAGAAGAGGTGCGTCAGGTCCGCGTGCAGGAACTGGAATCCGACGAAGCGCCACAGCTGTGGCCATCCCGAGGGGAGTCCCACGCCATCCTCGCCGAGGAGCGCCGAGGCGGTGCTGAAGAACAGCAGTGCCTTCAGGGGCGGGCTGGACATGGAGAATCGCAGGCCGATGGTCCGCTTGTCCTGCCCAAGCGGCTGCACCATCACGCCACGCTGCGCCACGCCCACCCGCGCGGCCACTCGAAGCACCTCGGGCCCCCACTGCTGCGTGGCCTGTTCCAGGGAGATGGGCGACCCCTGCACGGGCGCACGCGCGTCGGCACCCCGGAGTGGCTCGCCTTCCAGCGTGGTCCGGGCCAGCGTGATCGAGGCTGGAAGCGTGCGTGCCAGGAATCCGTCCAGGACGAAGACCGCCACGCAGAGACCGATGATCCACCCGTTCACGGACCAGCGGCTCTGCCGGGCCTGCCGGCGTGCGCGATTCCACTCTCGATCCGCGTAGCCCATCGTGCGAGCCTATCGGGTTCCCGGATCGCCGCCCTGCCGGCGCCGCGTGGCCGCCTTCAGCCGCCTTCGTTCGCGCCATCCCAGGCTCTCCATGCCGTGCGCCTTGATCTTGGCCAGGATCCGGTCGAGTTCCGCCTGGTCGGTCATGGATGGCTCGGGCTCCGAACCGGTGGAGGGCGGATCCACCTGCAGGAAGTCCCCCACGTCCACGCGATCGAGCGTCTCCCGGGCCGAGAGCCACAGCACCAGGGCCAGCACGGTGAGCGGCCACAACCCGGCCGCGAGCCCGATCACCAGGATCCCCACGGCGGAACCGATGCCGGCTCGGGCCGTCACGCGAACGGCCTCGGACCACCCACGGTGCGGTTCCAGCCAGGCCATCAGGCACCTTCCGCCGGTCAGCGGGAAGGCGGGCAGCGCCTGCAGCAGCAGCGAGACCACGTTCCACCACTGCAGCAGCCAGAGCGTCTCCCAGATGATTCCCGGGTTGCGCAGGGAAAGCTCGCGAAAGCCATCCAGGGACCAGGGCACGGGGATTCCCCCGTCGATCCATCGACCGGTCTCGGCGCCCAGCGGAACCGCCAGCACCACGGCGAGCGCCCCCTGGACAAGCCAGGGGGCCGCGGCCGCCAGGAACCGCTGCCGCGGGGACCCCTCGCTGATCGCGTGGCAGAGGCCGCCGAGCG
Source organism: Planctomycetota bacterium (assembly GCA_009926815.1). Classification (GTDB taxonomy): domain Bacteria; phylum Planctomycetota; class Phycisphaerae; order Phycisphaerales; family SM1A02; genus SYAC01. The sequence goes on along the minus strand of RFOC01000025.1, from coordinate 10,009 downwards.
GCCAGAGCAGCCACTCGGGGAGATCGCCGCCACATCGACGATGCGCCCAGGTGCGGGACCACTCGTGCAGCAGGACCACCGCGACCATGCACGTCATGAGCACCAGCGTGGGAGGAAGCCCCAGCGTCCGCGGCATGCCCGGCAGCGCCGACCGGAGCAGTTCCACGGCCACAAGCAGCAGGAAGAGCGCATGCACCCGGACCGGGATGCCTCGCACCTGGAAGAGCGGAAGCGACCAGGTCATGGGGTGCCGGGCCACGGAGCGCTCGCTGCGGAAGTCGCCAGCGAATCCGCCACCGCCCTCGCCGCCGGACGGACCGACGCTCATGCCCGAGCCTTCCAGATCGCCCACGCCGCGATGCTCTTGCCGTCCTGCAGCGTGCCATCCGCGATCCACGCGTCCACCTGTTCCGGCCGGGCCCGGAGCACCTCGATGCGCTCGCCGGGTTGCAGTCGCCGATCCACGGGTGTCAGTCCTTCGGCGGCGAACACGTGCATCCACTCGTCGGAGAAGCCCGGCGTGGTCAGGAAGGTGCCCAGAGGACGGATGCGAGCCGCCGACCATCCGGTCTCCTCCTCCAGTTCGCGGGCCGCACAGGACTCGGGAGCCTCGCCCGACTCCAGCTTGCCCGCGCAGAACTCGACCAACCATCGCTCGACGCTGACCCTGAAGTTGCGGATGAGCACCAGCGAGCCGTCCTCCAGGCGCGGAATGACGGTGACGGCCCCGGGATGCCGAACGATGAGCCGGGTGAGTTCCTCGCCGCCCGGCGACGTGAACCGCACCCGATCCACGCCGAAGACGTCTCCCTGCAGGATCCGGGTGGTTTGCATGAATCGCCTCGGCGGGGATGATACGCCCGTGTCCCCCGATCCCGAGCCCGTGCTGCGCGTGCAGGACCTGCACAAGTCCTTCGGACCCCTCAAGGTGCTGCGTGGCGTCACGCTGGGGTTCCCTCGCGGCCGCACCACCGTGGTGATGGGGCCGAGCGGATGCGGGAAGAGCGTGCTGCTCAAGCATCTGGTTCGACTGGAACGCCCAGACCGGGGCGAGGTCTGGTTCGGCGGCACCCGCATCGACCCGCTGCGCGAGCGCGAGCTGGCCGACGTGCGGCGTCGCATCGGCTTCCTGTTCCAGCAGGGTGCGCTGTTCGATTCGCTGACGGTGGGTGACAACGTGGCGTTCCCCCTGGTCGAGCATGGACTGACCCGCGACGGCGCCCGAGATCCTCGCGTGCATCAGGTGCTCCGGATGGTCGGACTGGAGGAGAAGATCCGCCAGATGCCCGCCGACCTGTCGGGTGGTCAGCGGAAGCGGATCGCGCTCGCCCGGGCCATCGTGCTCCAGCCGGAGGTCGTGCTCTACGACGAGCCCACCACCGGCCTCGATCCCATCACCAGCGACGTGATCAACGAGCTGATCCTGAAGCTGGCCGACGAGCTGGGCATCACCAGCGTGGTGGTCACGCATGACCTGACCAGCGCCTTCAAGGTGGCGGACCGCATGGTCATGCTCCATGAGGGTCGCGTGCGGCTTGAGGGCGGTCCCGAGACGTTCCGCCACAGCCAGGATCCCGTGGTCACCCGCTTTCTCCGCGGCGAGGCCAATCCCGAGGAACTGGCCGAGATCCAGCGGGCTCACGCCCCTCCGTCCTCCGCCTCCTCCGCGTAGATTCCACGTCCCATGCGTCGCTCATCGCAGGATTTCGCGGTCGGTCTGACCTCGATCGTCGCCCTCGCCGGCCTCTCCACGCTGCTCCTGCTGTTCGGGGAGCTGACGTTCCTCTTCGAGAGTTCCTACCGGATCCCGCTGAGCGTCAACGCGGCGTCCGGCCTTCGGAAGGGAAGCCAGGTCATGTTCGAGGGCGTGCCCGTGGGCGAGGTGGAGCGGGTCGCGCTCGAACCCGGCACGCGCCTGCCCGTGCGACTCACGCTCCGCATCGGCAGTCGCCATCGCCTGCCGGCGGGCGTGGAGCCCCGGCTTTCCGCCGGGCTGCTCGGCGGAGGCACGCGACTGGACCTGCGCGTGCCCGCGGACATGGATCCCACCACGATGGCGATGATCGATCCGAAGTCCCCGCCTGACCTCACCGCCCGCTTCGTCTCCACCGGCGAACAGATCGACGCGGTGCTCGATGGCCTGAACCAGGCCATCGCCAAGGCCAGCACCGGTCAGGGCACCATGGGCCGGCTGATGAACGATCCGAAGCTCTACAACGACCTCTCGGAGTCCGCCCAACGACTCAGCCAGACGCTGCGGGACCTGCAAGCCATGGTCCAGCGCATCCGCGAGGAAGGCGTCGAGCTCCGATTCTGATCGGTTCATCGCGACCCGCATCGCCCAGCACCCCCATGCGAAGGACGCCGCGACCTGAGGCCGCGGCGTCCTGGATGCCGATGGGTTTCGCGAACGGATCCGGGATCAGTCGACCACGATGACCTCGACCCGGCGGCTGAGCGCCTTGGTCTTCAGCGGAACGTCCGGGCCGTAGCTGGAGAGGGACATGACCTTGCCATCCATGCCCTTGCCGACCATGTACTCGCGAACCGCGTAGGCGCGGTCGAAGCCGAGGTGGTAGTTGCTCTTGAACCCGGACTTCTTGATCGGATCGGTGTCGGTGAAGCCCGCCACGCGGATGAACTTGCCCTTGTACTTGTCGTTCAGCACGCCGATCATCTTGTCCAGGCTCTTCCGGGCGGCGTCGCGGAGGCTGGTCTTGCCGCTGTCGAAGAGCACGTCGCCCTCGATGCTCACGTGCACCTCGTTGCCGACGCGCGTGGCCGACACGCCCTCGATGCCCGCGAAGTCCTGGCGTCCGCGTCCTTGCCGCCCTCGGTCGCCCGGGCGTTGGCCGCGTCACGCTCGCGCTGCGCGGCGTCTCGCTCCGACTCCGCGGAGGTCAGCTTCACCCGCAGATCGGCGTTCTCGTTCTCCAGCTCCTTCATCTTGTTGTCGTTGCAGCCGGTCAGGGCGAAGACCAGGGCCAGCGAGGCCAGGGCGAGTGGGCGGGTGATCATGATTTCTTCCTTGAAATGGTTGGGCGTGACTGCGGCCGAATCCCGGCCGAGGCCGTATGGCACGGCGCAACGGCCCGCTTGTCAAGTGAACGGGCGAGGTCAGGCGATCCCAAGGACGGCCCTGGCCGCCGGGACCACCCATGGTCGGCCAAGATGGACCAGCACGCAGGCCATCGCAAGGTGCGGTCCGTACGGCAGTTCGCGGGCCTGCCCCCCCCGCCAGCGAGCCAGACCGCCGCTCACCGCGACCCACACCAGGGCGAGGAAAGGTGCGATCAGGAACACCAAGGCGGCGTCGCGCCACCCCACGACCACCCCGGCGGCGGCCATCAGGTGCACGTCGCCCAGTCCCATGGCTTCGCGACCGAAGGCCAGCGTGCCAAGGATCCGCGTGATCCAGATGGAACCTGCGGCCACCAGCAGACCCAGGCCCGAGGCACCCAGCGAGAGCCAGACGGGCCCCTCGGCCGCCAGTCCGCCGGTGGTCACGAAGCGGTGCCCAAGCACCATGCCGATCAGGGGCAGCAGCAGGCAGGGCACTTCCTTGAGCACCTCACGCCGCGACTGGGATGCCGTCCAGTCCTCCATCTCGCCCGCGGCCTCGAAGGTGCGCGGAAGCAGCCCCAGCTGCAGCGCCATCACGGACAGCGTCACGCCGAGCAATCCTCCAACGCCGGCGGCACACCATGCGGGTGAAGGGGCACCGCTTGGCCATCCAAGGGCCAGCGCTCCGGAACCGCCTCGGAAGAGCACGGCCTGGATCACCATGGCCACCAGACCCACCACGGTGACCAGCATCGTCACCGGCAACGGGACATACCCGGTGTCGGCGTCGATGAGCGCCACCGCAAGCAGTCCTGCCCAGAGCACCAGCACCGCGATGAGCGCGGGCATGGCCTGCCACGGACCCAGCCTGAGCCACCAGGATGCGTCCGCGGCGGCTGGCTCTCGCCACGGTCCGGCGAACAGCAGGATGAACGTGCCCGCGAAGAGCAGCCCAGCGCCGGCCTCGACCAGCACGTGCCCGGCACCAAGCCTGACGCCACAGGTCCGGCAGCGACCTCGAAGCAGCAGCCAGGAGAGCATCGGCACGTTCTCCCACCATCGAAGCCCGCGTCCGCAGGTGGTGCAGCGGCTCGGGGGCGTCACGATGCCCTGGCGCCGCGGCCATCGCCACGCCACCACGTTGACGAAACTTCCCACGCAGGCCCCCAGCGCGAACATGAAGATCGCCTGCAGCAGCGTGGGCACCAGCATGACCAGGCGATCCATGCCCGGTGCGGCGGCTCAGCCGCCCTCGCCCTGCACGAGGCGCTCGAGACCCATCTGCTGGATTCGCCGCTCCGCGTCATCGAGGATGCCGCGGCATCGGGCCACCAGCTTCTGGCCCTCCTCGAACGCCTTCAGGCTCTCCTCCAGCGGGACCTCACCCTGCTCCATGCGTCGCACGAGGGCCTCGAGACGCTCCATGGCCTGCTCGTAGCTGAGCGGGAGGTCCTCGGCCGTGACCGGAGACTTGCGCGACGCGTCCTTCGCCATGGCTGGAATCTACCCGGTGGGCTCCACACGCGAGCGGATCTCGCCGGCGTGCACGCGCGTCCGAAGCACCTGTCCCGCCGTCACGTCGCCGGCGCTGCGCACCGTCCGGCCCGCCTCGTCCAGGGTGATCGAGTAGCCACGGGCCAGCACCTGCGTGGGCGAGACCGAGGCCAGTCGATCGGCCAACGCCTGGAGCCTGGCGAGCCGGTCCGCACGCACGCGGGCCGCGGCCAGCTCGATGCGACGCATGAGTCCCGAGGTCCGTTCACGGGCCGCCGCCAGCCGGGCCATGGGCGCCTGCGCAGCGAGTCGTGCCGCCATGGCCTTCAGTCGCTCGCGTGGCACACGCAGGGCGGCCGAGGCATCGTGCAGGCAGGGCCGCGACGCCACGGCGTGCAGCCGGTCCCGGCGCTGACGAAGCCCCTGCCGAACGCGGAGCACCAGCGAGCCCGCCACCCCCTGCAGCTGCTGGCGAAGCTCCTCGCGATCCGGCAGGACCGCCATCATGGCCTGCGTGGGCGTGCTCGCCCGGTGGTCCGCCACCAGATCGATGACCGTGGTGTCGGATTCATGGCCCACCGCGGCCACCACCGGAAGCGGACTCCGGAAGACCGCATCCGCCACCACCCGTTCGTTGAAGGCCTGCAGGTCCTCCCGGCTTCCGCCTCCGCGCGTCACCACCACCACGTCCACCCCGAGGGCCTCCGCGCGCAGCCCCACTTCCTGCACGGCGCGTGCCACGGCCTCGGCGGAGCCCGCGCCCTGCACGGGCACGCCGATCACGGTGATGGGCACCGAGGGGAAGCGGATCGCCGAGGTCTTCAGGCAGTCATGCAGCGCCGCGCTGTCGAGGCTGGTGATGATGGCGATGCCCCGCGGCAGCAGCGGCAGCTGCCGCTTGCGATCCTCGCTGAAGTAGCCGGCCGAGCGGAGCTCGTCGCACAGCGCCCGGAAGCGGGCGTCCAGGTCTCCCTCGCCGACCCGCTCGAGCCGGTGCACCACGAACGTCACCTTGCCGTTGCCCGCGTAGAAGTCGAACTGACCCTCGATCACGACCCGTTCGCCATGATCGGGTGCCGGCACGCCTCGTCCAAGCACGCTGGCCCAGATCGCGCAGGCCATGACCGCCTGCTCGTCCTTCAGCTCGAAGTAGCAGTGCTTGCCCTTCCGTGGCGCACTGACCTCACCCTGCACGCGAAGCCGACCCAGCGAGCCCAGACGCTCCTGGACGGCCCTCGCCGCCTCGACCACGGAGAGGGGTGCCCGCGGTTGAGGAACCGAGGCGGGCTGCTCGAAGAGGCCGCCCAGCGCCTGCGAGGGATCGAAGGGACTTCGGGGCACGGGGCCATCGTACGATCGCCCCCGTGACGCAGCCTGCCCGCATCGACGCACGCACGCCGCTGGCCGCGGTGCAGGGCGTCGGACCTCGCAGCGTGGAGCGACTGGCGCACCTGGGCCTGCGCACCGCCGGCGACCTGGTCCGACACCTGCCCATCCGCCACGAGCGGCGGCTGGCCGAGCGCGGCATCGCGGAGATCGCCGGAGAGGTGGGTGACGAGACGATCCACGTCCGACTGCGGGGCGAGATCGCTCGCGTGAAGGCCAGGCCCGGGCCGCGAGCCATGGTGGAGGCCACGCTGGACGACGGCACGGGCACGGTGCGACTGGTCTGGTTCAACGCCGGCTGGATGCGCGGGAAGCTCCATCCCGGCGACCGCGGCGTGGCCGAGGGCCGCGCGAGAATGCGGCTGGGCTATCTGGAGATCGCCAATCCACGCTGGACGAGCGGCGAACCCGTGGAGACGGCGCCCGGCCAGGATGATCTTCGCCCCATCTACCCCGCATCCGAGGAGATCGGTTCCGCCGAGATCGAGGGGCTGGTCGGCAAGGTGCTCGAACCCGTCTGCGCGACCATGGAGGATCCGCTGCCCGAGAGCTATCGCGCGCAGCGCGATCTGGTGCCGCTGGCTCAGGCCTGGCGCGACATGCACAGGCCCTCGGGCCGCGAGGCGCTCGAGCGGGCCCGGCAGCGACTGGCCATGGATGAGCTGCTCCTGCTTCAACTGGGCGTGATGATGCGTCGAAGCCAGCTTCGCAGCCGGACTCGCGCCGTGCCGCTGCCGCTCGATGCCACGGTGGATGCCCACATCCGCGGACGGATGCCCTTCACGCTGACCGCGGAGCAGGACCGGGTGGTGGCCGAGCTGGCGCAGGACCTCTCGCGCGAGGGCGCCATGAACCGTCTTCTGCAGGGCGATGTGGGCAGCGGGAAGACGGCGGTCGCGGCCTACGCCATGCTGCTTGCGGTGTCCCGAGGCCATCAGGCCGCGCTGGTGGCCCCCACCGAGCTGCTCGCGGAGCAGCACCATCGGGTGCTGCAGGCCATGCTGGCGGGCAGCCAGGTCCAGCTTCGCCTGCTGACGGGCTCGTGCGGCACGGCCGAGCGCGACGCGATCACCGCCGGACTCGCTCGCGGCGGCGTGGACATCGTGGTGGGCACGCACGCGGTGCTCGAGGGAGGCGTGGCCTTCCGGAGTCTTGCGGTGGCGGTGATCGACGAGCAGCACCGCTTCGGCGTGAGACAGCGAGCGGCCATCCGGCAGAAGGGCCAGGGCGAGCGACCGCTGGTGCCGCACACGCTGGTGATGACCGCGACGCCGATCCCTCGGACGCTGGCCATCACCCTGTACGGCGACCTGGACCTGAGCACGCTGCGCGGCCGACCTCCGGGGCGACAGCCCGTGGTCACGCGGGTGGTCGGCTCGGAGAAGGCGCCCGAGGTGTACGCCTACCTGCGCGGCCGCATCGACCAGGGCGAGCAGGCCTACGTGGTCGTTCCGGTGGTCGAGGAGTCGAGCACCGGCCTGAAGGACGTGGCGCAGCACGCACGCCATCTTGCCGAGGGCCCCTTCGCGGGCGTGAGCATCGAGACGGTGCACGGCCGGCTGGACCGGGAGGCGCGAGAGGCCGCCATGGACCGCTTCCGATCGGGAGACGCACGAGTGCTGGTGGCCACCACCGTGATCGAGGTGGGCGTGGACGTGCCCAACGCGAGCCTGATGGTGGTCGAGCACGCCGATCGATTCGGACTGGCGCAGCTCCACCAGCTGCGGGGACGGGTGGGCCGAGGCACGGGGCGCAGCCTGTGCGTCTTCATCGGGGATCCGGTCACGCCGGATGCGTCGGAGCGTCTCGAGGCCATCGGTGGCAGCGACGACGGCTTCGAGATCGCCGAGCGCGACCTCCGTCTTCGCGGGCCCGGCGAGGTGTTCGGCTCGCGTCAATCCGGACTGGCCCCGTTCCGGGTGGCCGACCTGTCTCGCGACGCGGACCTGCTTCGACTGGCCCGCGCGGACGCGGAGGCCTGGATTGCGCGCGATCCGGAACTGTCGTCGCCCGAGTCGGCCCTGCTGCGCCGCAAGCTGCTCGCCACGCACGGTGCGGCGCTGGGCCTGGGTGACGTGGGGTGAGTCGTGCGGCCATGGTCCGACTACCATGACGGAATGCATCCGGTGCTGACCCTGCGCAACCTGCGGTTCACCCGCGGCCATGGCTTCAGGATCGAACTGCCGAGCCTGGAGGTGGCGGCCGGCGAACGCGTGCTGCTGGCCGGCCCCAGTGGCTGCGGCAAGAGCACGCTGCTGTGGCTGATCGCGGGACTGATTCGGGCGGAGGCCGGCGAGATCCTCGTGGCCGGCGACCGCATCGATGCCATGGGCGAGTCGGATCGTGACCGCGTTCGGGCCCGCAGGATCGGCATGGTCTTCCAGACCCACCAGCTGCTCCCCGCCTTCACCGCGATCGAGAACGTCTCCATGGCCCTGCTCGCCGCCAACGAGCCGGAGCGACTGCATGCCTCGCGATCGCGCGAGCTGCTTGGCGCCCTGGGCGTGGATCGACCGGATGCGAGGGTGAGCGAACTCAGCGTGGGCCAGCAGCAGCGCGTGGCCGTGGCCCGGGCGGTGGCCTGCCGACCCGCGCTGGTGCTGGCTGACGAGCCCACGGCCAGCCTGGATCCCGCGCACGCCGACGCCACCATGACGCTGCTCGAGCATGCCTGCCGAAGCACCGGCGCAGCCCTGCTGTGCGCCAGCCATGACCCCGCCATGCAGGCCCGGTTCCCTCGGGTGGTCGAGGTGGCCGCGCTGGCGGCCCGGAAGGACGCGGCATGAACGACCTTCGCATCGTCACGGTGAGCCTGCGATCCCGGCTGCTCAGCACGCTGGTCACCTCCGGCAGCGTGGCCGTGGCCGTGGCCCTGCTGCTGACCATGCTCACCCTGCGGACCGCGGGATTCGAGGCCTTCCAGCGAGGCTCAGGCACCATGCACCTGCTGGTGAGCGCGGACGCCAGCCCGCTGGTCGCCGTGCTCAACGGCGTCTTCTACGCCAATGCGCCCGCCAATCCGATCGCGTGGGAGAAGTACAACCAGATCCGCTCCAGTTTCCCCTGGGAGTGGGCCATCCCCACGCAACAGGGCGACTCCTTCCGCGGCTATCCGGTGTGCGCCACCTCGACCGAATTCTTCACCCGATTCCAGCCCACCAAGGGAGAGCCCTGGGCCGTGCGCGAGGGTCGGTTTCCAGAGAAAAACTTCGAGATCTGCCTGGGGTCGGAGGCGGCCGCCGGCACGGGACTCCGCCTGGGGCAGACCGTTCGCCTCACGCACGGCGCTGGCAGCGATCATGGACACGAGCACGCCGAGTATCCCTACACCGTCGTCGGCATCCTCTCGCCCACCGGATCGGCGCACGACCGGGCCGTGTTCACGGATCTGGAGAGCACCTGGATCCTGCATGCTCATGACCGCCGCGAACGCGAGGGCAAGGAGGGTCTCACTTCCCTCGCCGACCTGACCGATGCGGACCGCCGCATCACCGGCGTGCTGCTGCGACTGCCCACGCGGCCCGGCAGCGATGGCAGTGCCGCCATCCAGCAGCAGTTCGATGCGCTGCGGCGCGACACGGCCATCACCGTGGCCCAGCCCGCGCAGCAGATCGACCGGCTGCGGGGAATCGTGGGCAACATCGATGGACTGTTCCTGGCCATGGGTGTCGCGGTGCTGGTGTCGAGCGGCATCAGCATCATGCTGGCGCTCTACAACAGCATGGCGGAGCGGAAGCGGCAGATCGCGGTGCTCCGGGCGCTGGGCCTCTCGCGAGGCCGGGTGCAGGGACTGCTGGTGGCCGAGGCGTGCCTGATCGGCCTGGGCGGTGCCGCGGCGGGGATCCTGCTGAGCGCCGGCGGAGGATGGCTTGCCGCCACCGCGCTGCAGGCCCGCATTGGACTGGTGGTGCATCCCGAACTCGATGTCCGCGCCTCGTTGATCCTGCTGGCCGGTTCCGTGGTGCTCGCCGGTCTGGCCAGCCTGGTGCCGGCGGTGCAGGCGTACCGAACCCCCGTGGCGGAGCACCTGCGTCCGCAGGCATGAACGCATGAAGTGGGTCTGGTC
>RFOC01000240.1 GCA_009926815.1 Planctomycetota bacterium | reverse complement strand
TCGTGCACCAGCGTGGCCATGTGGATCATCTCGCCCACGGCGGCGGCGATGCGATGCCCCTTCGTGAGCGGCGAGCCATCCGACGCGCCGACCGCCGCCATGCCGCTGAGCAGGAGCAGCGTGGGGCGGAGCATCTTGCCCCGATAGCGCTCCACGTGCAGGGCCAGCTCGTTCACCGCCGGCAGGTCGCTGCGGAGCTGGTTGGCGAAGATCTCCTCCACGTCACGCAACCCTCCCACGATGGCGGCGGCGAGCGGCGCGTGCCGGGTGACCGGCGAGAGAATGGAGGGGGGAACCATGGGGGCGACTCTAGGGGGGTCCCCGGACTATTTCTCGGCCGCAATGTAGGCGATCCAGCCCCCGCAGGCCTCGCCCACGGCGGTCTTCCGGAACACCCCGTCACCCTCGCCGGTCGCGTGATCGGTGCCCTCCCAGTACACGTGCGTGCCGCGGAATCCCGCCTCCGCAAGGCACTCGCGGATCTCGGGAATGGTCCACAGCCGCCAGTCGTAGGTGAAGGCCTTGCGCAGCCTCGTGCCGTCCGGGAAGACGAAGTGGATGTGGTTCAGCACGTCGCCCGACACGGGGTCGTATCGCTCCGTCTGCCACTGGTAGGTGAAGCCGTCGAGGTCGCGTTCCTCGGTCTGCTCGCTGAAGCTCTCGTAGCCGCCGTAGCAGTCCACGAACATGACGCCATCCCGCTTGAGCTGGGTGCGGGCATGGCGGAAGTACGCGATCAGGTCCTGGCGGCGCTTGAACAGGTAGTAGCTGAAGTTGAAGGCGGCCAGCACGTCCACCGGCTCGCTCCGGGCCGTGCGCACGTCGCCGATGCGGATGTCGAGGCGCCCGAGCTGGGCGGGCTTCATCGCGGCGGCGCGGCGCGCACGCCCCCACGCCACCGTCGGGCGATGCAGGTCGAAGCCGACCGCCCGGTTCGTGGCTCGCCGCTGCACCCAGGTCGCGCTGAGGAAGTGGGTCCCGCAGAAGTCCTCTCGCAATGTGACGGGCGTGCGGCCGCGGATCGAGCGGAACACACGGTCGATGAAGGCGGCCTCCTCCTCGGGGCTCTGCACGCTCTCCTCGTAGAGCTCATGTCGGTCGCTGCCGGCGGCGGTGCGCCAGCCCCGTGCGGCCTTGGCGCCGCGTCGCTTCGCAGGGGTTCGGTTGCTCATGGGGTGGGGAAATCTACTGCGGAGAGGACGGCCCTGCCGCCAGCGCCCGGTCGAGCGCCATGCGGGAGATGTGCCCGATGAGGGCCAGCGAGCCGACCAGCAGCGCCACGCCGATGGCCACCGCCACCACCCCCTGCTGCGTGGCCAGTTGCAACAGGTCCTTGGCACCCTGCTGCGCGGCCATGTGGCTGATGATGACCGCCGCGAGCGTGCGAGGCGCCATGCCCAGCACCGTGCCCACCATGAAGAGCGGGTAGCGAACCCCCGCCCCCGCCATGGCCAGATTGGTGGCGCTGAACGGGCAACTGGGCGAGAGCCGCAGCAGGCCCACCAGGAGCGCGGTGCGCGAGGCACGTTCCTCCACCAGCGCCCGGCGGATCACGGCCGCGCGCGGCCAGTGATCGATCCAGGCGGCCAGTTGACCGCCGCGGGCGGCCAGACGGCTCAGGCCGAAACCCAGCGTGCTGCCGCCGAGATAGCCCGCCACGCAGACCGGGAACCCCACGAAGGGACCGAAGATCCAGCCCGCCGCGATGCTCGGGGCATAGGTGGGCAGCAATCCGGCACCGCAGCAGAGGGCGTAACCCATCGCGAAGACCACGGGCCCTCGAAGGCCGTCGGCGCGGAACCACTCGGTGAGCGTGGCGATCTGCGAGAGCAGGTAGGCGCCCATGAAGAACGGCACCACCGACCAGATGGCCAGGAGCGCCCCAGCGCCGTACACGCCCGGCGGCGGCCGCGAGGCCGCCGGGGCCTCCGTGATCGGGCCCGGGGAACCCTGCACCGCGTCAGGCCGGCACGGGCACGCGGGCGTCCATGTGCCGGAGGATCTCGGTGGCGAACTCGCTGCACTTCACCTTCTTCGCGCCCTCCATGAGGCGGTGGAAGTCGTAGGTGACGGTCTTGGCGCCGATGGCGCCATCCATGCCCGCGATGATCAGGTCAGCCGCCTCGTTCCAGCCCATGTAGCGCAGCATCATCTCGCCACTCAGGATCACGCTGCCGGGATTCACCTGATCCAGGTTGGCGTACTTGGGCGCGGTGCCGTGCGTGGCCTCGAAGATGGCGTGGCCGGTGTCGTAGTTGATGTTGGCGCCCGGCGCGATGCCGATGCCACCCACCTGCGCCGCGAGCGCATCGCTCAGGTAGTCGCCGTTGAGGTTCATGGTGGCGATGACGTCGAAGTCCTTGCCGCGGGTGAGCACCTGCTGCAGGGTGATGTCGGCGATCGAGTCCTTGATGAGCAGCTTGCTCTTCCACTTGCCCTCGCCGTGCGTGGGCCACAGCTTGAGCGCGGTCTCGACCTCGGCCACGATCTTCGTCCGCTGCTCCGGCGTCATCATGTCGAAGCCGGGGTCGATCATGCGGGCGTTGGCCTCGGCCGTGAGGTCCTTGCTGGCCTCCTTGTTGCCCAGGATCCAGGTCTCGCGCTCGCTGACGGTGTCGTTGCGGAATTCGCGCGCGGCCAGGGCGTAGCCCCAGTCCTTGAACGCCCCTTCCGTGAACTTCATGATGTTGCCCTTGTGCACCAGCGTCAGGCTCCTGCGGCCCTCGCGCAGGGCGTAGGCGATGGCGGCGCGGATCAGGCGCTCGCTGCCCTCCTTCGACACGGGCTTCAGGCCGATGCCGCTGGTCGCCGGGAAGCGGATCTTGCCGAACTCCTTCGGAAAGGCCTCCTTCAGCAGGTCCATGAACTTCCTGGCCTCGGGCGAGCCTTCCTTGAACTCGATGCCCGCGTAGATGTCCTCGCAGTTCTCGCGGAAGATCACC
>RFOC01000239.1 GCA_009926815.1 Planctomycetota bacterium | reverse complement strand
CTCAGGTCGAGGTAGCCCTTCGTGCGGCCGTTGCTGTTGAACTTCTCGGTGGTCATGCGCACCGATCGGCCGCTGCCGGAGGGATCCGAGGTGACGTAGAAGGCCGTCTGGCCGGTGTTCACCGAGCCGGTGGTGGCCCAGCTGCCGCCGGTGCCGATCCATGCGGTCTGTCCGCTCAGGTTGGCGCTGGTGTAGGTGTCGAAATTGGTCGAATAGATCAGGGCTGCCTGGCTCGAGGCGCAAGCAACCGCAGCCGCGGTGGCGGCGAGGAGGGACTTCATGATGTGAAACTCCGGGAAGGGAAAAGGGAAACGGAACTGGAGAACGGGAGAACGGGAAGTCCCTGGGTTGGGGCCGAGGGACTCCGACAACCTAACCCCGATCCAATGTTTGCAAAGAACCAAATGCAAAAATGCGAAACATCGCCTTTCGTTCCGGCTTGAAAGGGCCTAGGAAACGCCCAGAATCGCCACGCCCAGCCGGTCGGCGGCGGCCAGCACCGCCGGGCGATCCAGCAGGATCACCCGGCCCGAACCAAGGGCGATGCAGCGGCCCCCGGCGGCCGCCACCCGCTGCACGGTGTCCACCCCCACGGTGGGCACGTCGGCCCTGCGGTCATGGGCGGCCTTCGCCGTCTTCAGCAGCGTCCATCCGCTCGAGCGGCAGAGCGAGCCGGCCCGATCGATCATGGCGTCGGTGCCTTCGATGGCCTCCACCGCCAACACGTCCCGGTCACGCACGGCCATGGACTGGCCAATGTCCAGTTCCACCGCTTGCGCGAGCAGCGACCACCCGAAGGCGACATCGGCCTGCGCCTGCGCGGAGGGCTGCACGCGGCCCATGACGCCGGGCGAGGCCAGGTGATCCTGGATGAAGGTGGTGGAATCCATCAGTGGAACTCCGCAGGCGGCAAGTTCGTCGGCCACGGCCGCCAGCACCGCGTGGTTGCGGCGGTCATGCCGGAGGCGACGGTACCACAGCCACGCCGCGCGGAGATCCGGCACCTGGCGGAACAGCTTCCATGGGTCGTGCATGCGGGTCTTCCGAACGCCACCCACCATGATCGCCTGCCGGGCACCGCCGCCGCGAAGCAGGCGGATCCAGCGGCCCATCTGCACCAATCCCGCCTCATGGAACCGGTCGCACGCGCCGGGCAGGCGAGGATCGAACGCCCCGTGAATGCCCACGCACACCACGCGGCGGCCCGCCGCCCGTGCGCCGCGGGCCACCAGCAGCGGCAACTCGCCCGAGCCCGCGATCAGGCCCAGTGGCTCGCTCACTTCTTCCCCATGGGCAGGAAGCGATCGGGATCGATCTCGAAGGGTTCCGCCTTGAGCACGCCGTCGAGCACCAGGTTCGGATCGGCATGCACGTGCAGCAGGTGGTGCACCGCCGGCTTGATGAATCGGTGCTCGATGCCGTGATCGATGAGCGTGATGAGCGGGTCGTAGTAGCCATCCAGGTTCACCAGGCCGATCGGCTTGCGGTGCTCGCCCACCTGCCGCTGCACGAGCACCTCGAAGAACTCCTCGAAGGTGCCCAGGCCGCCGGGAAGCGCGATGAACGCCTCGCCCTGCTGGGCCATGAGCCGCTTGCGCTCGCTCATGGTGTCCACCACGACCAGCTCGTCGCAGCCGTCGAAGCCCTGCTCCAGGTCCAGCAGGCGGCGGGTGATGATGCCGCGCACGCGGCCGCCGCCCTTCTTCACGCTGCGGGCCACCTCGCCCATGAGGCCGATGCCGCCGCCGCCGTAGACCAGCTCGATGCCCCGGGCGGCGAGCAGTTCGCCCATGCGGGTGGCGGCTCCGAAGTACTTGGGATCCAGGCTGGTGCTGCTGCTGCAGTAGACGGTGATGCGTTTCATGGAAGGGTGCCGATTACAGTAACCGCATGGCGTGGCTTGCGCCCGGTCTCCTGCTGCTGGGTCTTCTGCTTTCCCTGCCGCTCACGGCGGCCCTGGTCCGGCTGGGTCACCGCATGGCCGCGCTGGATTCGGCGGGGGCGGCGGGGCACGGCAAGGCGCTGCGGCCGGTGCCCAACATCGGGGGTGTGGCCATCGTGCTGGCCTTCGCCCTTCCCCTGGGAGCGGGCCTGCTGGTGGTGTCCGGGCTGCTGCCATGGTCGGCGGAGTCGGTGTGGCCGGGCAGCGGTGCCTTCGCGGAGCGGCTGGCCGGGGGGCAGGGGTTCGGCTGGATGCTTGCGGCGTCGGCGATCTGGCTGCTGATCGCGGGCATGATCGACGACCGCCGCGCCCTGGGCCCATGGCCCAAGCTGCTGCTGCAGCTGGTGCCCGCGGTGGCACTGGCCTGGTTCGCCGGCGTGCGGCCCCTCGCGGGGCTCGAAGCGCACGGCGCGTGGGGCATGGCGGCGAGCGTGGCGATGGGCACGCTGTGGATGGTGGCCATGGCGAACGCGATGAACTTCCTGGACAACATGGATGGCCTCGCCGGCGGCGTGGGCGCGATCGCGGCGCTGCTCTTCATGGCGGCGGCCATCGTGGTGGAGCAGTGGTTCGTGGCCGGTCTCTTCGGGCTGCTCGCCGGATCGCTGCTGGGGTTCCTGGCCTTCAACTTCCTGCCGGCCGCCGGTGCTCGCATCTTCATGGGCGATGGCGGCAGCCAGCCGCTGGGCTTGCTGCTGGCGGCCCTTTCGCTGCGGCTGGTCTTCAGTGATCCGCTGGATCCGGACTACGCGTTGGGCACCCGCGGCTACGGGGCGCTGGCGCCGCTGATCGTGCTGGCGGTGCCGCTGTACGACCTGGTGGCCACCAGCGTGATCCGCATCCGGCAGGGGCGAAGCCCCTTCGTGGGTGATCAGCAGCATCTCTCGCACCGTCTGGTGCAGCGGGGTTTCTCCAGGCGCGGCAGCGTGATGCTCATCTGGGCGCTTGCGGCGGTGGTGGGCGTGGGCGGCGTGAGCCTGGGCAGCCTGGCGCCGTGGCAGGCGGC
>RFOC01000238.1 GCA_009926815.1 Planctomycetota bacterium | reverse complement strand
TAGTGGCCGGGCTTGGTGGACGAGGCCGGACCGCCAACGATGGAAAACCCCATGGTCGAGATAAACGCGTCGATCGGCTGATGTACGAGCCACTCGCGCACGGCCACATGCGCCTCGATGCCCGACACGAACACCGGCAGAGCGGCGAGCCCTCGCGCTTCGATACCGCGGATAAGTTCTTGCAGATATCCGAGTCGCTGCACCACGTGCTTGCGCATACCGAGCACGGCTACGAGCGGCTGACCCTTGCGATATCGGCCTTGGCGAGTAGCCCACTTCATGTAGGCATTCGCATCGGCGAACATCTCGCCGCTCACCGGATCCCAGCAACCCATGGTCGGGATGATGCTGACGGGTGCGATGGAGACGCTCTCGGCGATGTGCTCCGCCAGCCACCAGCGGCTTGGCGGCATCTGCGGATCACTGGCATTCCATTCCGGGGCGGGACGCTGGATCAGGTCTCCGCCGAGATCCTCCGAGGCGGTGAGAAAGGAGCCGCCCCAGAGGACCAGCGTGCCGTCCTCCTCGGTGGCCCACTCCGCCACATTGCCGCGGAGCGCGTGAAAGCCCCGATCATCCGGCAGGGCGGAAGACACGGGATGGGTGGTGCCCCCCGAGTTCCCGCGATGCCAGATGCGTGCATCGCGCTCCGAGGGAACCTGTCCCTGCACCACGGGCGCCACCGACCGCAGTTCCGTGACCGTGGGCAGCCGGAATCGCCGACCGGTCCGGATGGAAAGCCACTGACAGAACGCCTTCGCCGTCTCCGGCGAAACGCAGATGGCCGGATACCCGGCGTGACCCCACCCTCGGTCCATGGAGATGTAGGGCTTGCTCGGGCGCGCCACGGCATCCGTGGCGTTCGGCTGCTGCGGATGGGCCCTCTCGAAGACATACGCGTCCAGCAATTCCCACGGAACCTCGGTTCGCCCGATCCAGAGCGAGACCTGCTCCCCGCGGTCCCGCCTTCCGAGCATGTCCACCTGCAGCGCGGTGCCAGGGACAGGAACGGCGAGGGACGTGCGGTCAGGCGCACCACCCTCCCCCGCACCCCCGTTCAGGGTGGCCAGGAGGACCAGGAGCGGTGGCCGGATCCGCACGAGCGATCAGAACAGCAGGAGCATGACGCCGATGTCGCCGGCATCCACCACGCCGTTGCCATCCAGATCGCCCGAACCGGTGCCACCGAACTGCAGCAGGAGCGATCCAATGTCGCCGGCGTCCACGATGCCGTTGCCGTCGAGGTCGCCGGTGGCGCATCGGGTGTCGGAGATGGTGATCTCGTCCACGCCAGCCTCGACCACCGAACCGGCATCGAGATCCCTGGCCACGAAACGCAGCCGGACCGAGGTGGCCGCAGGCGACACGAAGTCGCGCACGCGGAAGGACTTCTGGACCCACGCGCCGGCGTTCTCGGAGACGAGCTCCAGCTGCGTCCAGGTGGCCCCGTTGTCGCCGGAGATCTGGACGGGCATGGTGTCGGCATTGGGTGCCGCACCCTGGTTGTTGCTGAACCATCGCCAATAGGCGATCCGCGGATCGGTCAGGCCCGCGATCGAGTAGGCCGGCGAGGTCAGCGTGGTGGTTCCGCCGTCGATGTCGGCCGCTCCCACGGAACCGCCCACGGCACCATTTCCGGTGATGAAGCATCGCGTGCCGTCGGCGGAGACGTCGTTCTCCGGCTGCGCCGCCGTGCCCACCGGATCCGCAAGGACCCAGATGCCCGCCGTGGCATTGTCACCCGTGGCGCCGATGGTCCAACCCGTGGCCACCTCGCAGGCGTCGCGGGAGATCTGCGTCACGCCGCTGCCGCCCGTGCCCGCGTAATCCCCCTGCAGCGGACTGCGGATCTCGCTGCCGTCGCTCACGCTGACGGCCACGGACCAGGTCACCGCGGACCCGCACGGCACCGGCGGAGCCGAAGCCACCCAGAGCCCAGGCGACTCCTCCTGCATGGGCGTGCTGGCCTGCACCCCGCCAATGGTCGTGTTCAGCCGCACGCCGGCCGCGCCGATCGAGAACCCGCTTCCAAGCGTCACCTCCACCGCCACGCGCTGCCGCACGCCGAACCAGAGGGGCTGGCCCTCGGGGAAGGCCAGCGTGGCCGGCTCGGGACCCACGCGCCACACGAAGAGGCCGCTCTCGAGGTCGGAACCCAGGATGGTGCCCGACGGCAGGAACGGATAGTTGCTCCAGAGCCCGTTGAAGGTGGCCGCGCCATTGGCCGTGGCATCGTCATTGGGATAGGTGTCGAACCATGCCACCTGCTGGGGCGACGCCCCATTGCTGATGTCGAAGATGCGAAGGCCCGTGGTGTAGTTCGAGCAGTAGAGCCGGTTGCCCTTCACGTACTCGTTGTGGTCGATGGACGTCTGGCCCGTGTTGTAGGTGCCCACCACCACCGGGGCCGCCAGGTTGCTCACGTTGACGATGCGACCCACCGCGTAGATGCCGCGGTTGTCCTCGTCCAGCTCGTCGTTGATGTAGGCGAACTGCCGGTCCTCGCTCAGCCACACCTGGTGGCAGAAGTTGGCGTTGGCGTACGTGCAGCGGCCGATGGTGGTGATGGCCGACTTGTTGGTGACATCGAGGATGTCCATGCCGGTGTCGGTCTGGCCGCCGTTGAGACCGCCGCAGGCGAAGAAGACTTCCTTGCCCGCGTAGGGACCGGAGCTGTAGTAGTAGACCGCGCCATCGTGCACGTACTTCGGGGACCACGAACCCACCAGGGCCGGCACCGCCGGATTCGCCAGACTGTAGATCCGAAGGCCGTTGCTGCCGCCACCCATGCGGTACAGGAAGGCCCGCTCCGAGCCATTCTGGTCCACGTAGTTGCTGATGATCATCGTGTGCGTGGCCGTGGTGCCCGAGGTGGCGTCCACCGAGCCCAGCTGGGTGACCGTGCCGCTGTCGATCTGGGAAAGATCGAACACCTGAATGCCGCCGCCGCCCTCGCTGACCGCGTAGGCGT
>RFOC01000237.1 GCA_009926815.1 Planctomycetota bacterium | reverse complement strand
CGACCTGGACGGCAGTGGCACCATCGATGCGGGCGACATCGGTTCGCTGCTGCTGCTCTTTGGCCCTTGTCCGCCCGAGCCGCCGTGCCCCGGCGACCTTGACGGAAGCGGCGAGGTGGACGCCGGCGACATCGGCTCGCTGCTGCTGCTGTTCGGGTGAGGGTTGATCAGTTGGGGGAGTCCGGCCCAGCGGTCATCGCGCGATTCTTCAAGAACGAGAGCTGCGGTCAGTGCACGCCCTGCCGAGAGGGCAGTGGCTGGATGCTGAAGACGCTCATGCGCATCGAGCGTGGTGATGGCACCAGCGCCGACCTGGACCTGCTGCTTGAGGTGGCGGGAAGCATGGGCCTGACGCCCGGCACCACCATCTGCGGCCTGGCCGACGGCAACAACTGGGCGGTGCGCACCATCGTGAACAAGTACCGCGGCGAGTTCGAGGCGCGCGTGAAGCCCAAGTTCGTGCCGGTGTATGTGACCGCCGGTCGCTGAGGCGGGTGGCGGCCGGAAAGCGTCAGGGCCTCGCTTGCCCGGTGCCGAGAATGGGTTACCTTGCCGGAGTGGCCCGGGCTCTTGGAGCCCGGCAGATCCGGGTTCCTTGGAGTTTCCGATGCCGCTTCGCGACACATGGACCACGTGGCTTGCCCTCTGCGGCGGTGCGCTGGTTTCGCACCCGGCCGCACTGGGGCAGGCGCAGGTGTCCGGATGGGGGGCGAACCTGCGCGGGCAGATCTCGATCGGACCGACCGCGCTGGTGGGAGGAATGCAGCCCGGTGCGGGAGACAATCACAGCATCCTGGTTCAGGCCGACGGGACGGTGTCCTGCTGGGGCGCGAACGGGTACGGGCAGTGCGATGTCCCGTCGGACCTTCCATCGGCGTTGCAGGTGGTCGGTGGTGAACGTCACACCGTCGCACTGCTCTCGAGTGGACTCGTTCGATGCTGGGGCGACAACACGCAGGGTCAGCGCTCAGTGCCTGCCTCGCTCACGGGCGCGGCACAGGTGGCCGCCGGCAGGTATCACTCGGTCGCGCGCAAGACCGATGGCACCGTCGTTTGCTGGGGCAACGCGGGCAATGGCGAATGCTTCGGATCGAATGCCAACGGCACGCCGATCACGACCGGCAGCTTCGGTCAGGCAGTGAAGATTCGTGGGGTCGTGGCCACCGACCTGCGGCAGGTCGCTGCGGCTTCCTACGGAAACCTCGCGGTGCGGGCGGATGGAACGTTGACGCGCTGGGGCAGTCTGCAGTGGTCGAGCGAGCCCGTCGGCCTGTCGAACGTAGCCGAGGTCGCGATGGGCCTGTTCGGGGCCGTCGCCCGGCTGAATGATGGGACGATCCGCGCATGGGGTTCGTTCGGACCAGTCCAATCGGCACCTTCGGGCGTGACGGGGGTGGTCCAGGTGGCGGTGGGCACCAACCATGCCCTCGCTCTGAAGGATGATGGCACCATCGTCGCCTGGGGTTGGGCGGGTTCCGCGCAGATCCAGGTGCCGACCGGTCGTTACCGACGAATCGCCGCCGGCCTCGAGCACAGCATCGGCCTGCGCACCGACGGCTCGCTCGCCTGCTGGGGCACCGACACCTCGGGGCAGTGCCGGAGAGCGGGTGCCGCGAGATCGGTCGTCGGCATCGCGGCGGGGCTTGAGCACACGGTGCTGGTTGAATCGGATGGAAAGGCTCGGTGCTTCGGTGCCAATGCGAGCGGCCAATCGGTTGCGCCGACGTCACTCTCGGGGGTGTCACAGGTCGCTGCGGGATCGACTCACTCGGTGGCCCTGCGAACCAGCGGGTCGGTGGTGTGCTGGGGGGCCAACTCGCTCGGTCAGTGTCTCGGCACGGGTTCCACCGGTTCGCCGATCACCTCGGCCGCGACGGGACAAGCCGTCCGCATTCTCGGAGTGACGCTGGCCGGAGTCACCGCGGTCGATGCGGGTGATCTGTTCACCGTCGCTCTTGGCGCTTCGGGCCAGGTCTGGGCCTGGGGCGACAACGCCTCGGGCCAGTGCACCGTGCCTGCGACGCTGGGAGTGGCCTCGAAGGTGGCTGCGGGCGGCGACCATGTGCTCGCGTTGCGAAGCGATGGTTCGGTCGTCGGCTGGGGCGCCAACACGGATGGGCAGTGCCTTGGCACCAGTTCGTCCGGCGGGGCGATCGGCGGTTCCGCGACGGGACAGGTGACGCAGATCGGAGGCGTGGCGCTGCAGGGCGTGACGCAGATCGATGCCGGGAAGTTCCACAGCATGGCGTTGCGGTCCAATGGAACGGTCGTCTGCTGGGGCCGAAACCTCTATGGGGAATCGTTCCCGCCCGCAGGCCTTACGGGTGTGGTGGAGGTAGCGGCCGGCCGTTTCCACAGCGTGGCGCTGCGCTCGGATGGGACCGTGCGATGCTGGGGCGCAGGCGCGGGCGGGGCGAATGACCCGCACTATGGCCAGAACACGCCACCCGGAGGTCTTTCGAGCGTGACGCGGATCGCCGCCGGCGGTTACCACACGCTTGCGTTGCTGTCGGTTGAGGCAAGTTCGTGCACCAATCCGGCAGGTGCGGGCATGGCCACGCTGAAGGGTGGGGGCGCGCTGTGGCAGGACATCGGCGCGTGGAACTGGAGTTCCGGCGTCGGTCCGCAGGTGCCCGGGGAACCGACAGTGGTCAGCATGGGAACGTACGGCAGCGTGGGCAGCGAGTGCTCAGCCGGCGCATTCTCGCTGACGGCGGGCTTGGGCACGAGTCTGCTGGTGCCAACGGCCGCCTCTGTGCCTGGCAACGACTTCTCCATCCGAGTTGGCAGCACGGCGAATCTCGCGGGCCGCCTGTGGCTGCTGGGCGTGGACGGGGCTGGCAGCACATTGCCCCTTGATCTGGACATTCCGGTGCTGAGCGCCGCGTGGACGGGGCTGGCAGCACATTGCCCCTTGATCTGGACATTCCGGTGCTGAGCGCCGGCACGCTGAGCGGCACCTTCGACCTGATCCAGACGGAGGT
>RFOC01000236.1 GCA_009926815.1 Planctomycetota bacterium | reverse complement strand
CGCGGGGGACCGGTGTGTCGTCGGCGTGGTGCGGCATCCGGAAGGCCTTTCGCGTCAGGGAGCGGTTCCCGTGGTTGGCGAGGCCGCGGGCGGGGCGGGCGGTTGGTCGCGTTCGTAGGTCGCCAGCGTGGCCTTCATCTCCCCGAGCGACGTGCGTGTCGTGGCCGCGGCCTTCTCGTCCTTCATCGTGGGAAGGCTCGCCTCGACGGCCGCCACCGCCTCGCGCTGCACCTCGATCGCCTTGGGCTTGTCGCCCAGCTCCCAGTGCGCACGGGCGAGCGTGTCCAGCACGCTGCCATCCTTGCGGTTGGTCATTTCGGCCGCGCGATCGGCGCACCGCAGAAGCACCTTCAGGTCGCGAGCGGGGGAGTTCGGGGGAATCGCGGTCAGGCCACCCCATGCGATGGCGTTCCAGTCCGTGGCCGGAACTCTGGCCCACTCCGATTCAGGCAGCTGTCGGACCAGATCGATCGCCTTCGTCCAGTTCGCCGATCGGACCGCGCGCTTCAGGTTGGCCAGCTGCGTGCGTCGCTCGGAATCGTCGGCGAGCCGCTTGGGTTGCAACGCCAGGTCGGCTCGACCCAGAGCGATCAGGGCCGCCGTCTGAAGGTCTCCCTTGAATCGAGGGTCTGCCAGCACTTCGTCCTGCACGCGCTGCAGGGCCTCCTCGCTCAGTCCTGCCGCGTCGATGCGCTGGGCGAGCATGGGTCTCACGGCCTCGATCCTGGCCTGCAGTTCACGGATGCCCGCGATCCGTTCGCGCGTCGGCTGGAGATGCCAGACCTGCACGGCACCCTCGGCCCCGCGGCATGCCATGTGTCGGCCATCCGGGCTGAAGGCCAGTCCGGTCGGTTGGTTGTACGGCATGATCCTCGGATCCACGCGGAGAGCGGCACCCACCGGCTTGAGCGACTCCAGGTCCCACAATCGGAGTTCGCCATCGCTGGTGCATGTGACCATGGTCGCCTCGTCTGGTGCGAAGGCGATGTCGATCACCGAGCCCCCGATGCCGCGAAGGCTCTGCGAGTTCGGCTGGGCGGTGGAGACGTCCCAGAGGCGAACCTCGCCGCCGGTTCCCACACCCTTCGTGCGCTGGTTGAGCAGGAAGCCTGCCTTATCCTGGGCACCACCACCGCTGGCGAGCCATTTCCCGTCGCGGCTGAAGGCCAGCGCACGCACCGGACCATCGTGGCCCTTCAGCGGCTCGCCGATGGGATCGCAGGTCTCTCCGTCCCACAGCATGATCAGTCCGCGGCCTCCCGTGTTGTCGACGCTTGCAAGCAATCGACCGTCCGGACTGAACTGGAGGACACCCGCGGCGCGGATCTCCACGGGTTCGCATCGCGGCTTGCCCGTGGACACATCCCACAGGCGCAGATGCCCACCACCCGTCACGGCCAGCGTGCGGGCATCGGGACTCAGGCTCCACTGTTCGGGCGTGCTCCCCAGCATGTCCGGAAGCCGCATGTTCGAGAGAGGGGCCCCACATGTCTTGCCCGTCGCCGCATCGAGGATCCGAAGCGAACCCGTATCGTCCCGCACGACCAGCAGGGTCCCGCCTCCCTGCACGGGAGTGGCGGTCACGTTCTCACTCTGCCTGGCGATGTTGGAACCATCCGGGTTCCTCAGGGTTCGAGGCAGCCCCAGAGGTTCGCAGGCGTCCGAGGACCAGGCCTGGCATCGTTCATCCCCGGGCAGGAACAGCGTCCGGCCATCCCCACTGAAGCACAGTCCCCGCGGGCCGTAGATGGCCTGTCGTGCGCCTGCCAGAAACACCTCACTCGGCGAGGCATGGGGTGACAGGCTCAGGATCTCGATCGATCCGCCGGCCTGCGTGTCGCAGGTCACCGCCAGCGACTCACCATCGGGGCGGACGGCCAGGGAGAGCGAGCTTCGAGTGGTGTGGCGGCCATGCATCGGCTCGGCAGCCGGCATGCCCGTGGAAGTGTCCCAGACGCGGATGGATCCGTTCGCATGCGAAGTGAGCAGACGAGCGGCATCCGGCGTGAAGCGCATCGAAGCCACGTCCGCCTCCCCCGCGGTGATCGTGGGACCCTCGGGCTTCTGGGCCTGCAGGCTCCACAGCCGGATGGTCCGCCCCGCGTCCAGGCTGGCCAGCAGCCGCCCGTCGGGGCTGAAGGCAAGTGCATGCGTGTCGGATCCATGCCGACCCAGCACGCGCGATGTCGGCGTCTGGGCCCGAAGGTCCCAGAGGCGAATCTCCCCGGTTTCCGCGCTGCAAGAGGCCAGGTGGTGACCATCCGGGCCGAAGGCGACCTTCTGGAATACCGCCGACTCGTCGCCAAGGCTGGTTCGCACGTTGCCTGTGGCGGTGTCGACCAGCCGGATCGAGGGTCCTTGAACGTCGGCCAGCGTCTTCCCATCGGGGCTGAGGTCATAGTCGCGGAGTCCCGCGCGTTGAACCCCCCGAATGGCCGGCCCCACCTTCTCGCCCGTGAGGATGTCGAACACCCCCACAGGCGCTCCCCTGTCGCCAACCGCAGTCCCGTTCAGTGGCATCAAGACGGCGACATGTCGCCCCTCCGGGGTGAGTTTCGGTCCCACGACCAGCGGATTTGATTTCGGAGGGCCGGCCCAGTCCGCTCTGCCCAGATCCCAGAGCCCCAGTCGGAACTTGGCATAGACCAGCATGGAGCGACCATCCTGGGTCAACTGGTTGATTCCGGGCTGGCGGGGTGGTGAGGCCAGTTCGCCGATCGACTGGTCTCCAAATGCCGAGGCCAATCGTGCGGCCAGTCGTTGCCCGAGGCCCAGCGAGGTGAGTCGGGCGAGTTCACGCTCCGCGACGTCCACGTCTCCGGCCCGCGCGGCATCCAGAGCCTGCCCGGCGCTGAACACGCCCAGCAATCGCTCGGTGCCACGCCGCGCCGCCTCCGCTTCCCGCCGCTGCGCATCCGTCGCCTGTCGGGCGGCTTCGGCGGCGTCACGCTCCGTCTGCGCCTTGGCCTCGCTGGCGGTGGCCGCGTTGCGTGCGGCCTCGGCCAGCTCGAGTGCCTGCTCCGCCGCTTGTCGGGATGTGGCCGCCACGCGCCATTGCCACGTGGCCAG
>RFOC01000235.1 GCA_009926815.1 Planctomycetota bacterium | reverse complement strand
CTCGCTGCCCAGGGTCTGCAGGTCCTTCACGCTGTAGCACTCGGCGCGGATGAAGCCCTTCTCGAAGTCGGTGTGGATCACGCCGGCGGCCTGCGGGGCCGTGTCACCCTTGCGGATGGTCCAGGCGCGGATCTCCTTGGGACCCGCGGTGAAGTAGCTCTGCAGCCCCAGCAGGTCGTAGGCCGCGCGCGCCACGGTGGCCAGCGCCGGCTCCTGCATGCCCAGGCTCTCGAGCATCTCCTTGCGGTCCGCCTCGGGAAGCTCCGCGAGCTCGCTCTCGATCTTGGCGCACACCACGACCACGCCACCACCCTCGGCCTTCGCGCGGTCGCGCACCTTCATGACCATGGGGCCCTTGCCCTGCAGGTCGTTCTCGTTCACGTTGGCCACGTAGAGCACCGGCTTGGCGGTGATCAGGCCCAGGCCACGGCCGAGCGCCCGCTCCTCCGGGGTCCATTGGCCGCCGCGCAGGGGCTTGCCGTCGCGCAGGAAGGCGAACGCCTTCTCCAGGTAGGCCACCTTCGCGATCGCCTCCTTGTCGCCGCTGCGGGCCACGCGCTGCTGCTTCTCCAGGTTCGCTTCCACGCCCTGCAGGTCGGCCAGGGCAAGTTCGGTGTCGATGGTCTCGATGTCGCGGATCGGGTCCGGGCCGCCGTCCACGTGCATCACGTCCGGGTCCTCGAAGCAGCGCACCACGTGCAGGATGGCGTCGACCTCGCGGATGTGGCTCAGGAACTTGTTGCCCAGGCCCTCGCCCTCGCTGGCGCCGCGCACCAGGCCCGCGATGTCCACGATGCGCACGCTGGCAGGCAGGATCTTCTCGGTCTTGATGTGCCTGGAGATCGACGCGAGTCGCTCATCCGGCACGCTGACCACGCCCACGTTGGGCTCGATGGTGCAGAAGGGGTAGTTGGCCGCGGCGATGCCCGCGCTGGTGAGCGCATTGAACAGGGTGCTCTTGCCGACGTTGGGAAGTCCGACGATGCCGCATTCCATGGTGTTCTGCTCCGTGATGCGCCGGGGTGCGCAAGGGGGAAATGGTAGCGGCGGAGCGGGTGCCGCCGGGGGATAGGATCGGCGCATGCCCGCCACCACCAACGCCGTGGCCCTGCTGGCGCGGCGACGGATCGGCCTCCTGGCCTCCGTCGCCTGCGTGGCCATGGGGTTGCTGGCGATGCGGCTGTGGGCCATGGCCATCTGGCACGGTCCCGAGTACCGCGAGGAGGCGGAGGACCGGCTGGACCAGTCCATGTGGATCCCGTCGATCCGCGGCGCGATCCTGGATCGACGTGGCCGGGTCCTCGCGCAGGACATGCCCGCCTGGGACGTGGCCCTGCACTACGGCGTCATCAGTGGCCAGTGGGTGCGCGATCGCGCCACCCGGCAGGCGCGGCGTGACCTGGGACGATCGCTCTGGGCCAGGCTTCCGGCCACGGCCCGCGACGCCGCGATCCGTCTTCGCGAGCCGCAGTGGCAGGCCGAACTCGACGGGCTTCTGGAGGAGATCGCGGTGAAGTGCGGCACCACGCGAGCCGCGCTGCAGGCCCGCATGGCGGAGGTGGGCCAGGATGTCGAGCGTCGCGCCGCGGCGACCTGGGCGAGGCAGCGCGAGGAACTGGCCCGGCGGGGCGAGGGCGCAGCGGAGGGTTTCGAGCCCGAGCCCATCCGCGAGCAGCGGATCAGCCACGTGGTGGTGCCGCAGGTGCCCGATGCCGTGGCCTTCGACCTGCGACGCCTGGGCGACCGGGTGCCCGGCATCGTGGAGGTGGTGGACGGCACGCGCCGCGTGCATCCGTGGAACGAGGCCGACGTGATGATCGACGGCACCACGCTTCCGGCGCCGCTGCGTCGATCGGGTCCGATCACGGTGCACGTGGACGGCGTGTTCGACCACCTGCTTGGATCGGTGCGCGACGAGCTGTGGGCCGAGGACGTGCAGCGACGGCCCTTCCACCGCGAGGATGGCTCCGTGGATCCGGGGGGCTACGGTCCCTCGCCGGACACGGTGGGCGCCAGGGGCCTGGAGCGGGCCTACGAGCCATGGCTTCGCGGCGAGCGCGGGCAACTTCGACTGCAACTGGATTCCGGGGAGAGCGAGCGCGTGGACCCTCGCCCCGGTCGGAACCTGAACCTCACCTTCGACGCATCCCTGCAGGCGCGCGTGCAGGCGGTGCTGAATCCCGACCTGGGCCTGACCCGCATCCAGCCCTGGCAGCACGGAGGCAAGCCGCTGCCGCTGCCGGACGGGACCCGGCTGGCCAGCGCAGCCGTGGTCATCGACGTGGACTCGGGCGACGTGCTGGCCATGGGCTCCTGGCCCACGCAGGCGGACGCGAAGGACCTCTCGTCCGAGGAGCGCCTCCGTCTGGTGCCGGGCCTCGACCGCGCGGCCCAGGCCGTGTACCCGCCGGGATCCATCGTGAAGCCCCTGGTCTACGCGGGGGCGGTGGCCAAGGGACGCCTCACGCCGGGCGCGGCCTTCGAGTGCAACGGCCACTACTTCCCGGAACTGAAGGACAAGGCGCGGTGCTGGATCTGGCGACCCGAGCACGGCATGGCCACGCACTCGAGCCAGCTGGGCGGTGCGGTGTCCGTGGAGGAGGCGCTCTCCCGCAGCTGCAACATCTACTTCTTCTCGGTGGCGCAGAAGCTGGGCCTGAGGGCGCTGGTGGAGTGGTACCGGGAACTGGGCATGGGTCGATCGCTCGGGACTGGACTGGAGGGGCAGGCGCCATCCGGGCGAGCGGGCGGCGAGAGCGTGGGACTGCTGCCAAGCGAGGAGGATCTCTCCCGCCTGGAGTCGCGGCGCGATGCCTTCACGCCGATCATCCTGGGCATCGGGCAGGGACCACTGGCCTGGACGCCGCTGCAGGCGGCCAACGCCTACGCCACGCTGGCCCGCGGTGGCGAGCTGCGCGACGCCAGGATCGTGCGCGACGACGAGGCGCTTCCGCCGGGTCGGCGCACGGGATCGCTTCGCATCCCCGAGGAGGCCCGTCGCCGCGCCCTGGAAGGCTTGCGGTTGGCGGTGGAGAGCCGGGCAGGCACGGCGCACCACCTCAAGTACGGTGATGGCACGGCCGAGGCCATCTTCGACGT
>RFOC01000234.1 GCA_009926815.1 Planctomycetota bacterium | reverse complement strand
GTTGCACTTGCCGAACACCCGCCGGTTCTCCGCGTCGTCCAGGGACGGGCAGTGCAGGCGATGGCTTGCGGCGAAGTCGAAGCGGAGCGTCAGCAGGCAGCGGTCGGTCATGGTGGCCTCGATGGATCGCTCCAGAAGGGCGTGGGGTCGGAGGGAAAGTCGCTGGATGGGCCGTTGCAGGATGCCGGACAGGCTGTCCCTCAGCGAGCGCAGCCATTCGCCCGGCGAGAGACCTCCGGCGCACTGCCGCGCAGCATCCTGCACCGCCCGGTCGATGATCTGAATGGGAAGGATGTAGCCTGTGATGGCATCGGGGGTTCCTTCCAGTTCCACCTCGACCTCGATGGGCACCATCCAGCCATCCGATTGCCATGGCCCCACGGACATGCGCGAGGTCTCGGGTCGCAGGGCCAGGCGAACGGTGCGCGTGAGATTCATGATGCAGCGGTTTTGCAAAGGTTCCAGCGTCGAAGGCTGCCCGAGAATTCGCGGCGCCGCTTCCGCATATTCGGAAATCTTCTG
The DNA here is from genome assembly GCA_009926815.1 of Planctomycetota bacterium. Lineage (GTDB taxonomy): Bacteria > Planctomycetota > Phycisphaerae > Phycisphaerales > SM1A02 > SYAC01. The sequence continues at coordinate 2,578 of RFOC01000234.1, read as the reverse complement.
GAAATTCTTGCGAGGGTCTTGTGGCGTGGCTTCGGGACGCTATAGTTCATCCATCACCAAGCCCCCGGAAGGGCTCGGCGTGAGACTTGTCTCCGCCGGGCCTTTTTCATTTCAGGGGTTTCGGCCCGTTTTCCTGCTTCTTGCGCTGGCCGCCTGCGCCACGCCCGGCTCTCGTGGCTCTGCGCTGCATCCGGACGTCACCGTGGTGGCAGCCGAGCGGCGCGTGGAGATCCGTGGACGGGTGGCATGCACCCGTGGGTTCCTGGAGCAGGTGGCGTGCGGCCGAGGCACCCGCGAGCACGAATCGCTCGTGATGGTCGAGGCGCCCGCGAGCGTGGTGCATGCGGCGCTGCTGGCGGCGGGGGCGCGTCCCGGTCGGCCCGGGCAGTGGGCGAGCCTGCCGGGTGGTTCCGTTCGCGCTGATCCACCTCAGGGAGATCCGATCACGATCCGGGTGCGATGGTCCGAGGCCGGGGTGTGCCGGGAGGCCCCCATCGAGGCCTGGATCCGCGGTCTGGAACCGGACGCGGCCCGCTGGGTCTTCGCGGGAAGCCGGTTTGCCCAGCGGCAGGGGGTCGAGCGCTACGTGGCCGATGATTCGGGAAGCCTGGTCGGACTGGTCACCTTCGGGGATGAGGTCGTTGCGCTGCGTCAGGTCGTTCCCGATCGGGCCGAGGTCAAGGCTCCCGCCTTCCGCGCGAACACCAGTGCCATGCCGCCCGAGGGCGATCCGGTCACGCTGATCCTGCGGGCGTCGCCGTAGGATCCGGCCATGCGCGTCGTGGGCATCGACCCTGGCCTTCGGCGGACCGGCTATGCCTGCGTGGAGATTCCCCCGCGTGGCCTCGAGCCCCGGCTGATCGAGGCGGGCGTCCTCCGGCTCCGCGCCACCGGTCCCCTGGCGGCCAGGCTGCTCCAGCTGCACGCGGAACTCGCCGAAGTGCTCGATGAACTCGCCCCCGACCGCCTGTCGGTCGAGGGGATCTTCGCCCATGCCCGCTTCGTGCGCACGGCCCTGATCATGGGACACGCACGCGGCGTGGTCCTGCTGGCGGCCGCCGAGCGCGGCCTCGAGGTCGACGAGCTTGCGCCGGCGGAGGTGAAGCGAGCCGTCACCGGACGCGGGCAGGCCAGCAAGGACCAGGTCCGCAGGGCGGTGATGGCCCAGTGCGGGTTGCGGACCATGAAGGGTCCCAGTGACGTGAGCGACGCCATCGCCCTGGCCCTCTGCGGGGCCCGTCGCCGCGCCGGTCGATCGGTGCCGCTAGGCTGACCCCATGAGCGCCGCGAACCTGCTCGTGCATGGGCGAAGGATGCCCGCGGACCAGCTCACGCCGGTGCTGGCGTACCGGCGACTGGTGTCGCCAGACCATCGGACCGATCCCAGTTTCCTGCTCGAGAGCGTGGAGCAGGGCGGTGCCGTGGGGCGGCACAGCATGGTGGGCTCGCGGCCCTCGCTGGAGGTCACGGCCCGGCAGGGCACCGTCGAGATCCGCAGGGGCTCCAGCGTGGAGCGCCTGGAGGTCGCCGATCCGCTGTCCATGCCCCGTCGCATCACGGGTTCGTGGCGTCCCGTCCGCAGCGGGTCGGTGCCGGAGGCCTTCCACGGCGGCTGGTGCGGTTTCGTGGGCTTCGACGCGGTGCGTTGGCTCGAACCCTCGGCCCTGCCCTTCGCGAGGGCGCCGCGGGACGACCGCGGACTCCCCGACATGCACCTGGGGCTCTACCAGTCGGTCGCCGTGTTCGATCACGCGCTGCATGTGGTGGACTGCGTGGCCAGCCAGCCGCTGGAGGCCCACGGAAGCCATGCGGCGGCGCTCACCGCCGCCAATCACGACATCGATCGGATGATGTCGCTCATGCTGGCCCCAGGCGAGCGGCTTCCCACGGGGGAGATCCGGGTGGATCCCGCCTCGCCGCCGCGTCCGCCCTTGCCCGGCTCCATGTCGCGCGAGGCCTTCATGGCGGCGGTGACGCGAGCGCGCGAGGCGATCGCGGCAGGGGACGCCTTCCAGATCGTGCTCTCGCAGCGGTTCGAGCGATCCACGTCGGTGGATCCCTTCGAGATCTACCGCGCGCTTCGCATCGTGAATCCCAGCCCGTACCAGATCTATCTGCAGGCCGAGGGCTGCATCCTGGTCGCCAGCAGTCCGGAGATCGCGTGCCGGGTTCGCGGTCGCACGGTCACCAACCGTCCGCTCGCGGGCACGCGGCCGCGCGGGGCGGATGCCCAGGCGGACGCGGCGCACGAGGCCTCGCTCCGCGCGGATCCCAAGGAGCGGGCGGAGCACGCCATGCTGGTGGATCTCGGCCGCAACGACCTCGGTCGCGTCTGCGAGCCGGGCTCGGTGCAGGTGGTCCGGTGCATGGATGTCGAGCGCTACAGCCACGTGATGCATCTCTCGAGCACGCTCACGGGCACGCTTCGGCCCGGCCTGGATGCGTGGGACGCCCTCCGGGCCACCCTGCCGGTGGGAACGGTCTCCGGGGCGCCCAAGATCCGCGCCATCCAGATCATCGACGAGCTCGAGCCGGTCCGCCGCGGTCCCTACGCGGGCGGCATCGGCGTGGCCGGCTT
>RFOC01000233.1 GCA_009926815.1 Planctomycetota bacterium | reverse complement strand
CGGCCACCCGCCATGTCATCATGCCAGCCGCGTGGAGCCAGGCACCCCGAACCGTGCACCCGATCGACGGATCCTTCGCCTGGGAGCCGTGGGGTCGGTCTTCCTTGACGAACTGCGGCCAACCCCGGGCCGCATGCAGGCCACGCTCCGAACCACCGCCGCCATGACCTGCGGGGTGCTGCTCTCGGCCCTGGTGGCGGAGCCAGCCTTTGCCCTGACCCCGGTGGCCGCCATGACCGAGACCTCGCCAGGCACCGTGCACTCGCCCGGGTTGCTGGTGCGGCGCGTGCTGACCAGCTTCCTCTGCTCGCTGGCTGCCATCGTGCTGGTGGCCAGCGTGCCGCAGATGCAGGCCGTGCTGTACGTGGGCGTGCTGCTGTTGATCTGGATGGTGGTCTACATGGCCAGGGTGCTGCCGGTGGGCAGCAGCGGGCTGCGGGTGGCGCTGTGGACCATGGGGCCCCTGCTGTCCGGACCATTGAACAACCCCGCGGATTTCGAGCAGGTGAGCCTGCTGAGCGCGCTGGGCATCTCCAGCGGCGTGGTGATCGGGTATGCCGCCTCGGTGCTGGTGTTCCCGGGGCAGGAGTCCGACCGCGCCAGGGTGGCCGTGGATGCGTTGCTGCGGGATTCATCCGGCAAGCTGAGAGAGCTGGCACAGGATTGCCGCGAGGGTCGAATGCCGCAGACGGATCCCGCCGCCACCTCCGAAGCCACCCTGACCGAGATCGCGGTGGTGGCGGAGGCCGTGCGGACCTTCGTGGAGCCCAAGGCGAGCTTTCCGGAACTGGCGCCGCTGACCCGCATCGCGTGCATTGCGGATTCCGCCACCGTGCACCTGACGGCGCTGGTGCAGCAGGCGGATGGCGCGTTGGCCCCCCGCCAGGCCGCGGCCCGCATCGCTGGCCGCATGGCGGACCTGTTCGATCGGCTGCGTGGGCTCAGTTTCGAGCGACACTGGGCCAGACCGGGTGACCGGGTGCCCGAGTTGCAGGCACTGGTGCAGGAGAGCGAGGCGATCATCGACGAGGGCGACGCGATCATCCGAAGCGGTGGTCCACAGGCCGATGACCTGACGCTGTCCATGGCGGGCTTCGCGCGGCGCCTCGGCGGGTCGATCCGCATGAGCCTGACGGACCAACCCCTGTCGCGAGCCGAGGGCACCACCGCACTCTCGCTGCCACTGGGATTCGACCCCGCAGGTCCCACCGGGCGTGCACCCACCCTGGCCGCGGCCCTGGCGAAGTTCGATCCGGCGGCGGCGATCAGCGCGGCGGCCGCGGTGTGCGGCATGGGCGTGGCTCTGCTGCTGAGCGCCTTCTTCCTGCCCATGGAATCCGGGCCCGCAGCCATGGGCGCCGCCTTCGTGATGCAATCCACGCTGGGTGGATCCGGTCGTCGCGGCCTGCTGCGACTGCTGGGCACCGTGATCGGTGGCGTCATGACGCTGATGGCGCTGCCGCTCTTCGCCGGTGGACTGCAGACCCTGGCGTGGTACCTGGCCATCACCGGGGCGCTGTCGTTCCTGAGCGCATGGGTGGTGGTGGGCAGCCCACGGACCAACTACGCGGGGCTCATGATGGCGGCCGCATGGGCCACGGCGATCCTGGGTGATCCGCAGCCACCGGTGAGCGTGGTGCCGGCACTGGAGCGGATCGGCAGCGTGGTGCTCTCGGGTCTGTGCGTCTCCCTGATGGTGTGGCTCTTCGCCACCACCACCGCGCGGGCGGCGCTGATGAAGTCCATGGCCTCAGGGTGGCGGACGCTGGCCGAGCTGCTGCGCGCGGCGGCCATGCATCCCGTGCGCGAGGGAGACCTGGAGGCGTTCCGCCGGATGAGCCATCGGATGACCGCGAACCTGGCCGGCACGGCGGATCTTCGCGAGGCCTACGCCTTCGAGCGTCGCATGCTGCAGGCGCCGCGGCAGCCGGTGCTGGGCACCATGGCGGAGCAGCAGCGGTGCCTGCTGCTTGGGCGAGCGCTTGCGGTGGGTCGTTTCCATGACCACCCGCTGCCCGCCGCGGCCACGGCCGCCCTGGACCAGGCGCTTGGGGCACAGGCCGACCGTCTGGAAGGACTGGCCGCATCGTTCGAGCGGCCGGGTGGGCATGCAGCGGCGGCAGAGCCGTTGCCCTCGCCGGCCCAGACGCGAGCGGCGGCCGAGGCGGCGGGCTGCAGCGCCGAGGACGTGGCCCGCCTGCTCCATCGCCGCGACGCGATCGACATGCTGCGCGCCACCCTGGATCGTGCCGAACGCATCGGGCGTGATGGCTTCGTGTGGGTCGACGGCCGCCTGGAGAGCGTGCTGGCTGTCGAAGCGCTGGGCGGGGATCCGTCCACCCACGCGGCTATGCTCGCGACCACTTCCTGATGCACGCCCGCAAGATCAACGCCATCCGGCATGCCCCTGCCCGCCTCGCGATGCTGCTGGCGGCCGTGGCCCTGGGCGGCTGCAATCCCAATCTGGACGTGGATGGTGCGCTGGTGCCCGCCTGGGTGATCGCGGGCGCCGCGGGCGTGGCCGCCACGGTGGCTGCACGGGCCGGGCTGATCCGGGCGGGCCTGGACCGTCACCTGGTCGCCCGTCCTGCGGTGTACCTGAGCCTGGGCGTGACCTTCACCTGCCTGGTGTGGATCGTGGTCTTCCGATACTGACATGAGCACCGTCGAGCCCATCCAGATCCGCCGCGAGAGCGACCCGCGTCGCCAGCGCCTGGGGCGACTGGTCTCGTTCGCGGCCTTCGCGGCGGCCATGCTCAGCACCGCGGCGGTGTGGAACCTGGTGCAGCGGTACCCGCGCACCGACGACGCCTACATCCGCGCCAACACCATCGGCATGGCGCCTCGCGTGTACGGGCAGATCGTGGAGCTGCCGATCCGCGACAATCAGTTCGTGCAGGCGGGGGACCTTCTCTACCGGATCGACCCGCGACCCTACGAGGTGGCTCTGGCCCGGGCCGAGGCCAACATGGCCGTGGTGGAGTTCGACGTGCGCGCCCTGCAGGACGCGGTGCAGGTGGCCGACGCCAAGGTGGTGTCGAGCCGCGCGGACGTGGGACGGGCCGAGGCCGACGTGGTGCGGCGGGCCGCCGAGGTCCAGGCGGCCAAGGCCCGCGCCGA
>RFOC01000232.1 GCA_009926815.1 Planctomycetota bacterium | reverse complement strand
CCGGCGGAAGGGAGGCAAGCCATGAATGGCCGACTTCCTCCGGAGACGCCCCTCAGTCTGAGCCCGCTGGCCGCGTTCGGAAGCTGGGGTGTGGCCTCGGCAGGGGCCATCCTGGGGGCATGGTCGCTGGGTCCGCTGGGGCTCCTGAAGACGGAAGTCTCTTTCTCGGCGATGCTTGGAGCGATTCTCTCCGCCTCGATCATGCTCCTTGGGCTGTTGGCCATGGGTCCCTGGGCCAGCCGAACCCCATCCGCCTGGAGTACCCGGTGGCTGGCAGCCACGGTGATTCGCTTCATAACAACGCCATTTCTGGCCCTATTGCTATACTCCCGCCCCCCTTCGGCGGAGGGATTCCTCCTGTCCGTGGCCGGGACGTACCTGCTGCTGCTGGCGGTCGAGACCGCCGTGGTGGCCAAGGGCGTCCTCTCCGCGGCGGCTTCCGTCAGCCGAGGGTTTGACCCGCCACCGACCCAAGACCACCGATGACCTTCCTCCTTGCCTCAGGCGACAACCCCCTCGGCCACGTGGTCGACAAGCCGATGTACGGCGTGCAGGCTCCGGAGTCCTGGAGCCTCTGGCGGCTCACGCAGGACACCGGCGTTCCGGTCAGCTGCGCGGTGATCATCTTCTCGGGTCTGCTGGTGTGCTTCCTGCTGTGGCGGGCGGCCAGGGCCATCGAGACGGGGCCGGCGAGCCAGGGCGTCGATCGCTACATCACCAAGGGTCGCCTGGGCCAGTTCGTCGAGTCGATCGTGGTGGGCCTGCGGGACCAGATGCTGGTGCCGGTCATGGGCGAGAAGGACACGCGGCGCTACCTGCCCTTCCTGCTGAGCCTGTTCTTCTTCCTGCTGGTGGTGAACCTGTTCGGCCTGATGCCGTTCGCGGACATCCAGTTCATGCTCCGTCATGCCTTCGTGAACGACGACGTGCAGGAGTTCATCCTCTTCGGGGGCACCGCCACGGCCAACCTCATGGTGACCGGCGGTCTGGCCATCATCTGCTTCTTCGTGATCCAGATGCACGCGTTCCGGGAGCTGGGCTTCGGCGGCTGGCTGGAGCACCTCTGCGGCGGCCGCGACCTGGTGCATGGCCCCAAGGGGCTCTACCTGGTCATTCCCATCATCTTCGTGGTCGAGTTCCTGGGCCTGTTCATCAAGCCCGCGGCGCTGGCCATCCGTCTCTTCGCCAACATGGTCGGTGGCCACACGCTCATGGCCACGCTCCTCATGTTCGGCCTCATGGCGGCCAAGGCGGGCCTGGGCTCGCTGGCCATCGGCGGCATCTCGGTCGCCAGCGGCTCCTTCGCCCTGATCATCTTCTTCCTCGAGATCTTCGTCGCCTTCCTCCAGGCGTTCATCTTCATGTTCCTCACCGCGGTGTTCATCAGCACGATGAGCCACCACGACGAGGAGCATGCGGAGGAGCACGCCCACGCGGAGGCGCATCACTGAACCACTGGCCGCGGGCGTCCGCGGCCTCAACGGACATGCGGCGTGGTGCCGCACGCAACTCTCACACGGAGACCTGAACCATGAAGACCATGAAGCTCGCTCTCGTCGCCGCCTTCGGCGCTCTCCTGCTCGCCTCCAACCCCGCCCTGGCCGCCGACGGCGCCGCCGTCACCTCGGGTGGTGGCAGCCTCGCCGGACTCGGTGCCGGTCTCGCCGCCGGTCTCGCCGTGCTCGGCGCGGGCTGGGGCATCGGCCGCATCGGTGGCAGCGCGGTGGAGAGCATCGCCCGCCAGCCCGAGATGGCCGGCCGCATCTTCGTCAACATGATCCTCACGGCCGCGCTGGTCGAGGGCGTCGCCCTCTTCGCGGTGGTGGTGGGTCTGCTCGGCTTCAACAAGGCCTGAGCCGCGTCGCCTGAACATGCCTCCCCGGCTCCGCGCCGGGGAGGCTCCTTCCCTCCTCTGCGGAGAAGCCCATGACCGCGACCCCATCGTGATGCTGGCCTCGGCCGGCGGCGAGCCCGAGCTGATCAAGCTCGACAGCCTGCCCGCCATCACCGCCATCGTGGTGTTCCTGGTCGCCTTCAGCTTCCTGGCCGTTGTGGTGTGGCCGAAGATCGTGAAGGGTCTCGACGAGCGGAATGCCAAGATCGTGGGCGAGATCAAGGCCGCCGAAGCCGCGCAGGCGAAGGCGAAGGCCGCGCAGGCCGAGTTCGAGAAGCGTCTCGAGGAGGCCCGTGCCGAGGCCGATCGCATGGTGCGTGCCGCCCGCGGCGAGGCCGAGCGCCAGGCCGAGGAGCTCCGCTCCCGCGCCGCGAAGGAACTCGAGGACATGAAGGCCCGCGCCACGCAGGAACTCGAGGGGGCCAAGCGTGCCGCCCTGAGCGAGATCCATGCCGCGGCGGCCACGCTGGCCACCTCGGTGGCGGCGAAGATCCTGAAGCGAGAGATCCAGGCGGGCGATCAGAAGCGCCTCGTCGAGGAGAGCCTGAGCGAGCTCGGCGCCCGCTGAGCGAGAGCCCACCATGCCCACCCAGGTCGACGACGTCGCGAAGGTCTACGCCCAGAGCCTGCTCGAGCTGGCGCTGGCGAAGGGTGCCGAAGTCCCCGCCGCGGTGGGCGAGGAACTGGACGCCCTGTGCGAGGCCGCCCGCGCCGACGCCCGCTTCCGCGAGTTCCTGGCCAGCCCCATGCTGGAACGGGCCGAGCGCGAGGCCAGCCTGAAGCGCATCCTGGAGGGCAAGGCCAGCGACCTGCTGGTGAAGTTCACGCTGGTGCTCAACCGCAAGGGCCGTCTGGGCCACCTGCTGGAGATCGGCGACGCCTTCGATCAGCTGCTGCAGGATCGCTTCGGCAAGGTCGAGGTGGATGTCTACACCGTCGGCGGCGGCGCCCTGCCCGACGAGGTGGCCGATGCCGTGAAGGCCCGCGTGAAGGGCGCCTTCGGCAAGGAAGCCGTGCTGCACAGCTACCGCGACGCCGGCATGATCGGCGGCATCAAGCTCCGCATCGGGGACCAGCTCATCGACGGCAGCGTGGCCACCCGCCTGCGCCGCATGCAGGCCGCCATGCTCGATGCCGCCCGCGCCGACCTGGCCGCGAAGCCCGAACGATTCATCGATGGCGGCTCCGGCCGCTGAACCACGGAACCCGAACCCCAGAGGTGCAACCATGAAGATCCGAACCGACGAGATCACGTC
>RFOC01000231.1 GCA_009926815.1 Planctomycetota bacterium | reverse complement strand
CCGGCTTGCCCGCCGACTTCTGGGCCTTCACCTGGGTGGGAAACAGGCCGTCGCTGCGGAGCTTCTGGATGACCTCCTCGCTGGAGGCCGCCTCCATGGTGCCCTTGGAGGGCTTGCCGGTGGCGCTCATGGCCTCGTAGTTGAAGGTGGGCATGGTTCACTCCCGCGGCCGAGCCGCGTCAGTCCTCGGTGATGGTCTCGCGGACCACCTCGTCGATGGTGGTCTGTCCGTCATAGATGGCCAGCAGGCCGGATTCACGCAGCGTCCGCATGCCACGCTTGCGGGCCTCGGTCCGCAGCACGGCGGTGTTGGCCTGGGCCGTGTCGTCCATGGTCAGGATCTCGAAGAGCGCAAGCCGGCCCTTGTAGCCCGACTTCATGCAGGCATCGCAGCCCCGGCCTCGGAAGAACTGTCGCCCGCCGATGTCCTCGGGCCGCAGGCCAAGTTCCATCACCTGCTCCTCGGAAGGCGTGAAGGACTCCTTGCACTTCTGGCAGATGCGACGGACGAGGCGCTGCGCCACGATGGCCTCGACGGTGGCGGTCAGCAGGAAGGTCTCCACGCCCAGATCCATGAGACGCAGCACGCTGCTCGGGGCGTCGTTGGTGTGCAGCGTGGTGAACACCAGGTGGCCCGTCAGGCTGGCCTGGATGGCGATCTGCGCCGTCTCCAGATCTCGGATCTCGCCCACCAGGATGATGTCGGGATCCTGTCGGAGGAAGCTTCGAAGCAGCCGGGCGAACGTGAGCTCCTGATCGGCGTTGACCTGGCACTGGACCATGCCCGCGATGTCGTATTCGACCGGGTCCTCGGCGGTGAGGATCTTGGTGTCCGGCTGGTTCAGCTCGTTCAGGGCCGCGTAGAGCGTGGTGGTCTTGCCGCTGCCGGTGGGACCCGTCACCACCACGATGCCGTTGGGCTTGTTGATCAGCGTGCGGACGTGCTCCAGATCGTCCTCGCGCAGGCCGATGCGATCCAGGCTGAGCTGCACGTTGCCCCGGTCCAGGATTCGCATGACCACGCTCTCGCCGAACATGGTGGGCAGCACGGCCACGCGGAGGTCCACCGGCGCCTCGGCGATGGTGAGCTCGATGCGGCCGTCCTGCGGCACGCGGCGCTCGGCGATGTCCAGCTTGGACATGACCTTCACGCGGCTCACGATGGCCATGGCCAGGCTCTTGTCCACCGGGTCCATCTCGTAGAGCACGCCGTCGATGCGATACCGCACCTTGAACTCGTCCTCGAAGGGCTCCAGGTGGATGTCGCTGGCCTTCTCCCGGATGGCCTGCATGAGCAGCAGGTTGATGTACTGCACCACATTGTTGTCGCTGGCCGCATCCGCCAGCGTGCCCATGTCCACGCTGTCGCCGCGGCCCTCGAGGGCGAGTGCCGCATCGCTGCCCGCCAGCACGGCCGTGAAGGACTTGAGCGAGGATCCGCTCTTGTACCGCTCGGTCAGGATCTCCTGCACCTCGGCCTCGGGCGCCAGGACCGCCGAAACCTTGAACCCCATCAGGTTCCGAAGGTCATCGCAGGCCCGGTGGTTCTCGGGATCGTGGATGGCCACCTTCAGGCGGCGTGACTCCGCCTTGAACTCGATCGGCACCAGCTTGTACGCGCGGGCGGTCTCTCCCACGATGGCCTTGATGGCCTCCTCGCTGATCTCCATGCCCTTGAGCGACACGCTGGGGATCCCCAGCTGGCCCGCCCGGGCCACGCGCACATCGTCCTGCGTGACCAGCCCCATCTCGACCAGGACCTCCCCCAGTCGCTTTCCCTTCTTCTCCTTCTGCTGCAGCGCAAGCGCCGCGTGCACCTGGTCGCGGGTGACCTTGCCCAGCTTGGTCAGCACGCGTCCGAAGGGGCGTCCCTTCAGCTCAGCCTGGACATAGGCCTCGCTGCTGACGTCGATCTGGGTGGTCGGGGTGGGTGGCATGAGGGTGTTCTCCGACGGCCTCCCCTGATGATGTTCGCGGGCCCGGGGTGCCGCTGTTGCATCAGGGGCAAGGAAACGATGCGACTGTGAAACTACACAAACGTTGAAGCCAAGTCATCCGAGCCGCGGCGGGCGGGCATGGAAGAATCCAGCGAGCCGATCGGCTCAGCTCCCGGTCCCGACATCCTCGAGTTCGGCCCGTGTGAGCTTGGCGCCGGACTGGCTGGCGCGGCCGGAGAGGGCCGCCGGATTGCGAGCCTTGTCCACCATCTCGTCCGCGGATATCAGACCCTTGGAGAACAGGCTCCACAGGTGGTCATCCAGCAGCTGCATGCCGAACTTCTTGCCGGTCTGGATGGCGGAGTCGATGCGGAAGGTCTTGTTCTCGCGGATCAGGTTGCTGATGGCCGGGGTGACCACCAGGAACTCGTATCCAGCCACGCGGCCGGGCTTGTCCGCCCGGGGCAGAAGCACCTGGCTCAGCACGGCCAGGAGGCTGGTGGAGAGCTGCACCCGGACCTGCTCCTGCTGGGCCACCGGGAAGGCGTCGATGATTCGGTTGATGGTGCCCGCCGCGCCCGTGGTGTGCAGGGTGCCGAACACCAGGTGACCCGTCTCGGCGGCCTTGATGGCGGCCTCGATGGTCTCCAGGTCGCGCATCTCGCCCACCAGGATCACGTCGGGGTTCTGGCGCAAGGCGCGTCGCAGCGCCTCGCTGAAGCTGGGCACGTCGGCCAGGCCACCCACCTCGCGCTGGTTGACGATGCCCTTCTTGTGCGGGTGGTAGTACTCGATCGGGTCCTCGACCGTGATGATGTGTCGCTCGAAGTTCATGTTGACTTCGTCGATCATGGTGGCCAGCGTGGTGGTCTTGCCGCTGCCGGTGGGACCGGTCACCAGGAAGAGGCCGCGCGGTCGGCGGATGAGATCCTTCACGATGCCCGGCAGGCCCAGCACGTCGAACGGCAGGAGCCGGTTGGGAATGAGTCGGAGCACCATGGCCACGTTCCCCTTCTGCCGGAACACCGACACCCGGAAGCGGGCCGCGTCGCTGAAGGTGAATCCGAAGTCGGTGCCGCCGTGCTCCTGGAACTCGGCCTGGTTCTTCTCCGGGGTGATGGACTTCATGAGCGCCATGCAGTCGTCGGCATCGAGCACCTTGGTCTGCATGTTGCGAAGGCGGCCGTTCAGACGCACGGTGGGTGGGCGTCCCACCGTGATGTGAAGGTCGGAGGCGTCCTGCTTGACCATGACGTCCAGCAGACGGTCGATC
>RFOC01000024.1 GCA_009926815.1 Planctomycetota bacterium | reverse complement strand
AAGCCCGACGAGTACCGCGTGGGCATGCGGCCGGTGGGCGCCGAGGTGCTGGTGCGCGAGGGCCACACGGTGCTGGTGCAGTCCGGGGCCGGCGTGGGCAGCGGCTTCACCGACGAGCAGTACACCGCCGCCGGGGCCACCCTGGTGAAGGGCGCCCAGGAGGTCTGGGCGAAGGCCGACCTGATCGTGAAGGTGAAGGAGCCGCAGCAACCCGAGATCGCCATGATCCGCGAGGGGCAGACGCTCTTCACCTACTTCCACTTCGCGGCGGACCGCGACCTGACGCTGGGATGCCTGGACCGCAAGTGCGTCGCCTGCGCCTACGAGACCCTGACCAACGACGAGGGCCACCTGCCGCTGCTCACCCCCATGAGCGAGGTGGCGGGCAAGCTCTCCATCCAGGAGGGCGCCAAGTTCCTCGAGCGGCCCTTCGGTGGTCGCGGCGTGCTGCTCGGCGGCGTGCCGGGCGTGGAGCCGGGCCATGTGCTGGTGATCGGCGGCGGCGTGGTGGGCACCTGTGCCGCTCGCGTGGCCGCGGGCATGGGCGCCCAGGTGGTCATGCTGGACGTGAACATCGACCGCCTGCGTCACCTCAGCGAGACCATGCCGCCCAACGTGCAGGTGATCTACAGCGATCCGCAGGCGATCCGCGAGCGGCTGAACTGGGCTGACCTGATCGTGGGCGCCGTGCTGGTGCCTGGCGCCAAGGCGCCGCACCTGATCAAGCGGGCCGACCTCAAGCACATCCGCCCGGGCTCGGTGATCGTGGACGTGGCCATCGACCAGGGTGGCTGCGTGGAGACGGCCCGCGTGACCACGCATCGCAATCCCACCTACGAGGTCGACGGCGTGGTGCACTACTGCGTGGGCAACATGCCCGGTGCCGTGGCCCGCACCAGCACCATCGCCCTCACCAACGTCACGCTGCCCTGGGCGGTCAAGCTGGCCCGACACGGCGCTCATCGCCTGGCCCAGATGGATCAGCACTTCGCCAACTGCATCAACATGGACCGCGGCAAGCTGACCAACCAGCCGGTGGCCGAGGCCCACAACCTTCAGTTCGCCGGCGCCGCGGCGTGAGTGGCGGCGCACCCGATCGCTGCAACGTGCTTCTCGCCGGAAGCGGCGGCCGCGAGCACGCGCTGGCCTGGAGGCTTCGGCAGAGCCCGCGACTGGGCAACCTGTGGGTCGATCCGGACGCCAACGCCGGCCTGCTGGCGCTGGGCCGCGGCTGTCCGCAGTCCCTCGAGCCCCGCAACCGCTTCCATCTGGAGCGATGGATGGAGCGCGAGGACATCCGGCTGGTGGTGGTGGGTCCCGAGGCCCTGCTGGAGCAGGGCATGGCCGACGACCTGCACAGGCCCCCGCACCGGCTGGTGTTCGGTCCGGGCAAGGCCGGCGCTCGGCTGGAGTCCGACAAGGCGTGGTGCAAGCAGGTGCTTCGCTCGGCCAACGTGCCGACCGCCGAGTCGCGCACCTTCAACCGCGACCAGCTCGATGCGGCCCTGCACTTCGTGCGCAGCCGGGCCGATCCCGTGGTGGTGAAGGCCAGCGGCCTGTGCGCCGGCAAGGGCGTGGTGGTCTGCGACACGCCCGCGCAGGCCGAGGCGGCGGTGCGCGACATGCTGGAGCGTCGCCTCCACGGTGATGCCGGCGCGACCATCGTGATCGAGGAGCGGTTGCGCGGCGAGGAAGTGAGCGTGCTCGCCCTGGTCGACGGCCGCACCATCTGGATGCTCGAGCCCTGCCAGGATCACAAGCGGGTCGGCGAGGGCGACACCGGGCCCAACACGGGCGGCATGGGGGCCTACTGCCCCACCCCGCTGGCCACCGAACCCCTGCTTCGGCAGGTGGAGCGGGAGATCCTGGTGCCCACGGTGGACGCGCTGCGCCGCGAGGGGATCGAATTCCGGGGCGTGCTCTACGCCGGGCTCATGCTCACCCATGGTGGGCCGAAGGTGCTGGAGTTCAACACCAGGTTCGGCGATCCGGAGACCCAGGCGCTCATGATGCGCTGGAAGGGCGACCTGCTGGATGCTCTCTGGCGCACCGCGGCGGGCACGCTGGATGGGGCGGAGATCGCCTTCTCGCCGGGATCGAGCTGTTGCGTCGTGGTCTGTGCCGAGGGCTACCCCGGCAAGCCTCGCACCGGTGACCCTCTGGAGGGACTGGCCGAGGCCGAGGCCCTGGGCTCGGCCTCCGAGCCCCTGGCGTGCTTCCACGCCGGAACGAAGGCCGGTGCCCATGGTCCGATCTCGGCGGGAGGGCGGGTGCTTGGGATCACGGCTTCAGCCCCGGATCTGGCCCGGGCCGCCGAAAGGGCCACGCAGGCCGCCCAACGGATCCGCTTCCCGGGCGCCTTCTTCCGCCGGGATATTGGACATCGGGCGCTCGCTCGCCGGTGATCCGCACCGATCCGTGCCTTCTGTTGAGGGGCCGGAAACTCACGAGTAGACTCGCCCGGATACCCCTGGGACCTTCTTCCCACCCCCCACCGAGACAGTTCATGCTCCCCCACATCCGTTCCGTCGCCAACGGCTTCGCAGCCACCATCGGTCTCTCGCTCCTCCTGAACGACCCTGCCCTTGCGCAGGCGGCTCGTCCATCCGCCCGACCGACCAGCGGGAACCAGGGCATTGCGGCCGTGAACCGGGGCGCGACCAAGGGTGGAGGCGTGACGTCGGATGGAAGCAAGCCGACCGTGGATCTTCAGCTGGATCTCGTGCCGCCCATCGACGTCGATCCCGATGCGCCGATCCAGCCGCGCACGCCATTCCCCAAGTGGGGCGCCGCGGGTCCGGGCAGCATCCTGGCCCAGATGGGCAACCACGCGCGCCTCACCGGTCGCGTGTACGTGAAGTTCCGTGACGACCTGCGCGTGCGGACCACCATGTCCGCCGGGACCACGCTGTCCATCGAGAACACCGCGGGCTTCTCGCCCATCGGCGGCGTCGACGACGATCAGGACCCCATCGCGGAGGCTCGCGCCGTGCTCGCCGGCTTCGGCGGCCAGATCGAGCAGGCGATCAAGATTCCGCTGCCCCGGCTGAAGGCCATCGAGGAACGGGCCACCATCCTGAGCCGCAAGGAGCAGCCGGATCTCGGCAGCTTCATGCTGGTCAACGTGGGCGTGGCGCAGGCCCGCGCGGCAGCGGAGGCCTTCAACGAACTGGACTGCGTGGAGTTCTCGCACGTCGAGCTTCAGGGCAAGCCCGCGCAGTGCCAGCCGCTCGACCAGTCCCTGCAGAAGGGTCCCGGTGGCGTCGGCGCCAACGTGGCCGGCTGCAATCAGGGCACCAACGCCAACGGCCAGCCCTTCATCTGCCAGCCGTACCCCATCATCGCCCTGCCCCAGGCCCAGGGGAGCGTGACGGCGGGCTACATCAGCTGCAACAAGCCCAGTTTCTGGGCCAACTACATCCCGATCAACAACCAGCCGCTGCCCAACGCCCAGCAGGCCTGTCAGCCCGCCGGCGGCTTCCAGCCCGACCTTCGCAGTCGGCCCATCTGGGACTGCACCCCCAGTTGCAACAACCCGGTCAACTGCGCGGACACCACCAGCACCCTGTGGACGCAGGGCGGCAACCCCACCTGCCAGTACGGCTGCGCCGACTTCAACTGCGCGAACGCGGTGGCTCTGTACCAGCCCAACTGCATCGACATGACCAACCCGCAGGGTTGGGACGCGGTCTGCGCCACGCTCGCCTCGGTGATCTGCCCGCCCCAGGTGGGTTCTCCCACGCCGTACAACGGTCAGGGCAACACGGTGGGCGGCCTCGCGGTGGACCAGATCACGCAGCGCTGCTACCAGACGCTGGCGCCCACCACCCCGGTGCCGCCGGCCCCTCTCACGGCAGCGACGCCGTTCGACATCTACAACAACTTCACCTACGACCCGTGCTTCGTGGCCCGCGGTCCCGCCAACTACACGGTGAGCGCCGGCCGCGGCGTGGTGGTCTACACCGACATTGGCGATGGGTCGGGCATCCGTCCATGGGGCTTCACCTATGCGTCGCCCGGCGTGCCCTCCTCCATGCCCCCCTTCGCCTACCTGCAGTTCGCGGCGGCGGGTTCGGGCACCTTCGACAACACCGCGCAGGGCGCCCCGGGCAACGTGACCCAGCCGTGCACTCGGGGCATCGGGGCCACGCCCATCGGCGGCACCGTGCTCAACGTCAATCCATTCGACTCCACGCTGGCCGGGGCGAACGCGCGGTTCGATCCGGTCTACAAGGGTGGTCCGCAGCTCTTCTCGCACGATTGCACCACCGTCAGCTCGGTTCCCGGCTGCTACAACTCGCCGTGCTGCGCCTTCGTGTGCATCACGGATCCGTCCTGCTGCGACGTGGGCTGGGACCAGTCCTGCGTGGACCTGGCCCGCAGCGCCGCGGCCCCCGCGATCTGCGCGGCGGCGGCCCTTGGCATCCCGGCCGCGGCCCCGGTGAGCCCGAGCTTCAACGCCGTCACCAACCCGCTCACCGCCGTCGCCACCAACCTGCAGCTCTTCACCACCAAGAAGCCGGTGGCCAACAGCACGGCCCAGTACATCGCCAACTGCCCGGTGGGCACGGTCTCGGGACCGGTCCCGCTGAGCGCCGTCGGCAACCAGGCTGCGCTCAACGGCACCCAGGCCTTCATCAATTGCCAGTACGGCGGCGGTGGCCTCGACATCGAGGGTTTCGAGAACTTCGCCCTGCAACTCTCCAATGCGGAGACTGGCACGCCCGTCACGGCGGCCCAGGCGCGCGGCCAGACCGTCCGGGTGGGCGTGATCGACTACTCCGCCTACGTGAATCACGAGGATCTGGTCGGACAGGTCACCGTCGAGGCGGGCCAGAGGCCGTTCATCCAGCCGGGCGGCCAGATCGATCCTGATCACGGCACCGCCGTCCTGGGCGTGCTGGTGGCCGCGGACAACGGCATCGGCATCACGGGCGTGGCACCGGCCGCATCCGCCGTCTTCTATCCCGCGGCCACGAGCGCACAGGCGGGTCGCATCGCCACGGCCATCGTGTCGGCCGGCGAGGACCTGGCCGTGGGCGACGTGCTCTGCATCCCCATCGAACTGGGCGCTGGAGCCACCATCTGCTCCACCGCCACCTACAACGTGCTCCTGGGCGTGACGGCAAGCCTGGGCATCACGAACATCTGCGCGGCGGGCAACGGAGGGTTCCTCACGCTGGCACCGGCCAGCGGCGCGAACAACGCCGTGCTCGTCTCCTCCGTGTGGCCGGGCCCGCAGACGCCGACGCCGGTCTCGGGTGCCAAGCCACCGCCGCCGGCACCCAACACGCTCACCAATCCGGGCGTCATCGCGCCGGGCAACTCGTACTGCCGCTACAAGAGCAGCAACTACTCCGGTGCCGTCGGCACCGGTGCCGGCGTGGATGTCTCGGGCTGGGGCACGGGCATCTGCACGCTGGGTGCCGGAACGCTCTGGAACGGGACCACGCCCCCCGGCACGCCGCCGCTCGAGATCAACAAGCTCCGCTCCTACCAGCAGTTCTTCGGTGATTCCAGCGGTGCCACGGCCATGGTGGCTGGTCTCGCCTGCCGCATTCAGGCCGTGGCCAAGGCGTCGCTGGGCGCCGCGGTGAGCGGCGAGCGCATTCGCCAGGTGTTCGCGAACCAGTTGTGGGTGGATGGCAACCTGGTGATCGGCTCCAACGGCCTGCCGGTGCCCATCGACTCCGCCATCCCGCAGTGCAACCTCGCTCCGGGCATCGCCCTCCCTGGAACGCAGAACAACGCGTTCTTCGTGGTGGCCTACGGCGACCTGATCGCGCCCCCGCTCAACAGCCAGACCAACCTGGTGGGCGGCTTCCCCAAGGCCGTGGACTGCCTGCAGCAGGTGGTGTTCACCCAGTTCTATCCGCGCGGCGTCTTCTTCGACATCACGGTGATCAACGGCCTGCGGATCGCCTCGTCCATCTTCGACGCGGCGGCGCTCGACGGCGCATCCTTCCGCGTGGGCGCGGTGCGACGCGGTCGAGGCAGCACGGGCGCCGGCTTCGGCCGACCGCTGGTCTACGCGGCCAGCGGGCTGGTCACGGACCTCCAGCTGAGGGGCCGTCTCCGCGTGAACAGCCCGAGCGAGCTCTTCGAGCTGGCGGTGCTGGGCTATGGCAAGGTGTCGACGGGCATCCAGAGCGGATCCGGAAACAATTCCGGCAGCATCAACGGGCAGGCGCTCGCCATGGCGTACGCGTACGACAACCGGTACCAGCGGTGGCGCTACCTGGCGTTTGGTTTCGTCGACGGCACGCCTCCGGTGAATGGCTCGCCCGAGATCCGTGGCATCGCGACCACGCCCTTCGGCTACGCACCCGAGAACTTCGTGGTGAACGAGAACGGAAACAACGTGGTGTACGTCCGCGTGGTCACCTTCTCCGCCGGCATCGTCGGGGCCTACCAGATCTGGTGGGACCAGCTCGTGATCGACACCTCGCCTCAGGCGAACCCCTGACCCGGAAAGGGATTGATCGTGCGGGGCGGAACCGGTTCCTCAGTCGACGACGGCATGGCCCCCACGGGCCGCGGCGAGTCTCCCTCGGGCGGCCTGCTGTCCGACTTCGTCCGATGCTGGGGCGAGATGGGTTCCGAATGGGGCGTCCCTCGCACCATGGCCCAGGTTCACGCCCTGCTCTGGCTGCTGGGCCGGCCGCTGAACACCGATGAACTCATGGAGCGGCTGGACATCAGCCGCGGCAACGCCAGCATGACGCTCCGCACCCTGGTGGACTGGGGCATGATCACGCGGACCCACAATCCCAAGGACCGCAAGGACTACTACGCGGCGGAGCAGGATGTGTGGAAACTCTTCGCCACCGTGGCCCGATCGCGCAAGCGACGCGAGATCGAGCCCCTCGCGGGAAGGCTCTCGCAGCTGCTCCAGTCGTCCGCCGGCGGCCACGCGGACACCGAGGCCCAGCGACGCAGGATCACCGAGATGCTGGAGTTCGTGAAGGCCTTCGATGCCCTGGCGGACCGGTTCCTGGCCATGGGCGGCCCCGCCATGCAGATGCTTGCTCGCTTGCTGCCGGGCAAGTGAGCACCGCCGCGGAAGGCAAGCGACGGATCCGAGACCCGGGATTCGCCATCTCGAGGCGCAGCCGAGGGATCCGAGCAACGCCGCGGACCGGGCCGAGCGACGGATCCGGGACGCGGGATTCGCCATCCCGAGGCGCAGCCGAGGGATCCGAGCAACGCCGCGGACCGGGCCGAGCGAGCCCTCGGCGCCGCGAAGCGCCGCCGAGGGCGAGCGATGGATCCGGGACGCTCTGCGTTGCGGGGCCGGTCCCGGGCCATGTGAGCGAAGCGAGCACGGCCCGGGACCGGACACGCGACGCAGGCTGGCCGCGCAGCAAACAGGCAGGCGCCGCGAAGCGTCGCCTGCCTGTTTGCGAAGCGGACAGGGCGGGATTCGAACCCGCGATACGGTTACCCGTATACAGCATTTCCAATGCTGCTCCTTCAACCGCTCGGACACCTGTCCGACGGGCCAACACTATAGCGAAGACGTGGAGACCACGGTCGGCTGCGGAATGGGGGCCGGGGCGGCCTGATCCGGCGTTTCGGACCCGGTGGTGGGGGCAGGCAGGCCCGGACCGGCCTCGGTGCGGGTGAACACGTGCACGCGTTCCTTGCCGGGCTCCGAGATCACGATGCAGTCATCCGAGGCGGACACGGATGCGCCAAACCGGCCCGAGGGAGTGGGTTCGGCCGGACGGAGCTCGAAGAAGGGTTTCCACGCAAGTTCGTCGGTGTCCCGGTCCACGAGCGACTTGTAGACATACGCCGTGCCCGCATCCGGCACTTCGCCATGATTGAAGCCCGGCGCGCCGACCAGCAGTCTGTCGCGACTGATCGAGACGGCGGCGCCGAAGTCGGCCTCGATCTGCGGATCCGGTGAGATCAACTGGGTTCGCTCTCGCCACGCCCGCGACTTGGGATTCTGCTCGAACAGGTGGACCCGGCCCACGTCGGGGGCCGAGGGGATGTTCGCCCCGGGAGCGCCGATGGCCAGCATGCCGGGGTCAAAGCCGACCATGTCCGTCGGGCGAGGCTTCCGCAGGCGGGAATCGATGTAGATGCTGGCCGAGGCCCCGAAGCGATCCAGCAGGGTGTTGCGCTGGGGTGTCAGTTCCGCCACGGGCTTGGCACCCCACTTGCCCAGTCGGTTGCGGAAGAGCCGCAGGACTCCCTGCTGACCCGGGGGATCCGCGCTGATGAGGGCATCGCCGGTCATGATCTCGATCCGCTCGCCAAAGTGCTCTCCAGGCCGAGGCGTCTCCGACATCAGCGTGTCCGGCTCGAGCCACTTGCCCGGGGCCCGCGCGGCGCGGACCACGACCAGCCCATGCTCCGGGATCTCCGGCGTGCCGGCCCGGGGCGCGCCGATCACCAGGTTGTAATCGTCAATGCCCAGGGCCGAGCCGAACCCCGCATGCTCGCCGGGATCGTCGTCCTCGAAGCGTCCCGCGAAGGTCCAGGCATCGCCCTCCTTCCTCCAGACAAGCGCGGCACCAGCGCCCTTCAGGCCGTTCACCGTGGATCCCGGCGCACCCACCGCGACGAACAGACCCGAAGGCGACACGGCGATCGCCTCGCCGAAGCCGATCAGCGAAGCATCGCCGCCGATGCCCAGTCGAGTGGGCTTCCGGCTGATGGCCGAGGTGTCGAAGATCCAGACCGCACCACCGCCCGCCGCGCCGGGGGCCGCGACCACCAGCGTGCGGTTGCCGAGCGCCATGCGCGAGCCGAAACCGTCGCCACGCGACTCGGGCGACTGGATCAGGTAGTTGGCGACGAAGGCGGTGACCGGGATCCTGTTCGAGGGCGGCGGCTTCACCCCAGGCAGGCTGGCCTCGCCGGCGAACCACGGGACCGGGGGCGGCGGCTGGGTGCGACACGACGCCGTCAGGATGCCCAGCAGGCCCACGCACGGGAGGACCCAGATGGATCGCGAGGAGAGCACGCGGCGGAGTCTACGGCCGGTCGAACGCCGACTCGGGGCGGCATACCATGGCCCGATGCGGACGCTCCTGGCCATGCTCCTGATCGCCATCGCCCTGGCGTGCGGCGTGGTCATGGCTTCGGCGGAGCGCCTGCCGGGGGATGGAGCCCAGGAGATCACCATGAAGAAGGATGCGCGGGACCTGTCCCGATCCGGCCACGACATCCGCCCCCTGTCCCCGGAGAAGGTGGCCGAACTCGCCAGGCGACTGACGCCCGATCAGTACCGCGTCACGCAGCGATCGGGCACGGAACCGGCCTTCTGCGGCAACCTGCTGGACAACAAGAAGAGCGGGACCTACCTCTGCGTGGTCTGCGGACTGCCGCTGTTCTCCAGCGACCACAAGTTCGATTCGGGGACCGGCTGGCCCAGCTTCTTCCGCCCCTTCGATCGGGACCATGTGGCCTACGTGAAGGACGCAGGCCACGGCATGGAGCGCGTGGAGATCCGCTGCGCGCGTTGCTCATCCCATCTGGGGCACGTCTTCGAGGATGGCCCCGCGCCCACCGGGCTGCGGTACTGCCTCAACTCCGCGGCGCTGGATTTCCTGGAGAAGGGCCAGCCGTTGCCCGCGGCAAGTCAGCCCGTGAAGACGGCCACCGCCTACTTCGCGGGTGGCTGCTTCTGGGGGGTGGAGCACCGTTTCCAGCAGTGTCCGGGCGTGGTCGAGGTGTCCAGCGGATACATGAACGGCACCACCGCGAATCCGACCTACGAGCAGGTGTGCGAGAAGGGGACGGGTCACGCCGAGGCGGTGCGCGTGGTGTTCGACCCGGCACGGGTGAGCTATCGACAGCTGCTTGACGGCTTCTTCCGGATGCATGACCCCACGCAGTTGAACCGTCAGGGCCCGGACGTGGGGGACCAGTACCGCAGCGGCATCTTCACCGCCGACCCGGAGCAGCTGAAGGAGGCGCAGGCCTTCAAGCTGGCGCTTCAGTCCTCGCCGCGCTACGCGGGCCGGACCATCGTGACCCAGATCGAGCCGGCCGGCACCTTCCATCCGGCCGAGGCCTATCACCAGGATTACGTGGAGCGCACGGGTCGTGCCTGCCACACGGTGAATCCCTGGCCCGAGGTCCTGGGCACCGCCCGCGAGGCCGCGGGATCCGGTCACTGACCCATGGCACGAATCGCCCTCCTGGCCCTGTGTTTCGCGTTGCCGGTGATGGCGCAGACGCCGCCGGCCGATGCGCCCGATGCCTCTCGTCTGGTGCGCGTGCCGCCGCCCATGGAACTGGTGGACCTGGCCGTGGCCGAGGTGAAGCCCGCCGAACTCGGCCGTGTGCACCAATGGCTGGCCGAGGAACCCCACGTGGCCGGCACGCCCGGGGATGAGCGGCAGATCGAGCGGATCCGCAAGCATTTCTTCGACCTGGGCCTGATGACGCGCGTCGAGGGCTTCCGCTGCCTGCTGGCACGGCCCGTCGCGGCCGAGCTGGAGATCGTTGAGGATGCGGCCGCTCCCGCAGCGCCGGCTCCGGCTGGAGCGAGCCAGCGTCGTGGCGTGGTGCCCCTGCCGGTGAACGAGCGCAACCTTCTCGAGGATCCCTCGACCGCGCATCCGGACCTGACCTGGGGCTGGAACGCGTACAGCGGCAGCGGTGACGTGACTGCACCGGTCGTCTACGCCAACTACGCCACGCGGGAGGACTTCGCGCGGCTGGCGGCGCTGGGTGTGGAGGTGAAGGGACGGATCGTGCTCGCCAGGTATGGCAAGTGCTTCCGTGGCTACAAGGCGCGCTTCGCCCAGGAGGCGGGTGCCGCCGGACTGGTCCTCTACACGGATCCGGCCGATGCGGGCTTCACGCGGGGCAAGGTGTGGCCGGAGGGTGGTGGCTGGGCCAACGACAACTGCATCCAGCGCGGCACCCTGAACACGCTTCCGTATCCCGGCGATCCGGGCACGCCCGGCACCTTCGCGGCCGACAACGTGCTGCGCGAGGATCCAGCCACCCTGGACCTGCCACGGATTCCGGTGCAGCCGATCGGATACGCCGCCGCCGGAGCGATCCTCTCCAGGTTCTCCGGTGCCGCGGTTCCCGAGGGCTGGGCTGGAGGGCTCTCCATGCCCTACCGGCTCGAGAGCGGTCCCGGCTGGAAGCTCCGGCTCATGGTCAGGCAGGAGCGGTTCATGGGCTCCTCGGCCAACATCCTCGCCGTGCTTCCGGGCGTGGTCCGGCCGGAGGAGATGGTGATCATCGGATGCCACCATGATGCGTGGGGGTTCGGTGCGGCGGATCCCGGGGCCGGCACCATGTGCCTGCTCGAGGCCGCGAGGTGCTTCGCCGATCTCGCCCGCCGGTCGATCCGCCCGGCGCGGACGATCGTGTTCGCCGCGTGGGGCGCGGAGGAGTTCGGCATCATCGGCAGCACGGAATGGGTGGAGGGACATGCCGGGGAACTGCTCCAGGGAGGCGTCACCTACATCAACCTGGACATGGCGGCCATGGGGCCGAATCCATCGATCGCGCTCACGCCCGAGCTGGCCGGCCTGGTGAGCCGCGCGGTGGACCGGGTGCCCAGCGCGGCGGATGCGGGTCGAAGCGTGCTGGCCGCGATCCGTGGCGATGCCGCCGCGGCGCCCCGGTTCGGTGCGCTCGGAGGCGGCAGTGACCACATCGGCTTCGTCTGTCGGGTGGGCATGCCCAGCGTGTCGTTGGGCGCGGGTGGTGCCCCCGGCACCAGCTATCACAGCAACTACGACACCGTCGCGTGGTACCGGGCCACCGTGGGCGAGGACTACGCCAGCGCCGCCATGATCACGCGCGAGGCGGTGGCGATCGCGGCCCTGGCGGCGCAGACCCCGGTGCCAGGCTGGCGCGTGCAGGATCTGGGCCGCGGCCTGGTGGCCCATCTGGATGCGCTGCTGCAGCGATGCGAGGACGAGTCGATGCGTCGTAGCCTGGAGACGCTCCGGCCAGCCATGGAGTCCATGGTGCTCCGGGGCGAGGTCATCGATGCGGCGATCGCGGCCAATCCCGAGCTCAATCGCCAGGACGATCTCCGCGTGCGCCGGGGACTTCGCTCCATGCTGCAGGCCTATGTGGACGATGCGGGTCTGGATGGTCGGCCATGGTTCCGGAGCCTGATCGCCGCCAGCGATCGCAACGATGGTTACGCGCCATGCATGCTGCCGCTGCTGGCCGAGGCCATCGCCGATCGCGATGTCGAGCGGCTGGAGCGGGCCGTGGAACGCATGGCCGCGGCCCAGGACCGCGCCGAGCAGGCCCTTCGCCTGATCGAGACCGGCCTGCAGATCCGGAACCGGTGACCACCGGGCCGGCACCTAGACTTGTCCCATGCTTCCGTTCCTGCTCGCGTGCCTGCTGGGCATCGCCTGCGTGCCGCCCGACGCGCCGGCCGGCGTGGTCATCGAGCCCTCGGTGGTGGACTTCGGTCGTCTGGCTTCGGGTGAGGCGCGGACGGGTCGCTTCGTCGTGCGAAACACCGGCTCCGCGCCGGTCAAGGTGAACAGCGCCTTCCCCAGCTGCAAGTGCACCGCGGTGACGGATCTGGCGGGCCGCGAGATTCCGCCCGGGGGCAGCGTGGAGCTTTCGGCCACCATGGAGGCGTGCGCCGGGCGAGAAGGACGCGAAGATCTTCGTGGTGCTGGAGGGGGCCTCGCAGCCCATGGTCGCCAAGATGAAGGGCGTGGTCACCTGGCCGGTGCAGCCCGAGCCCGCGTACGTGGATGCGCTGCAGGGCCGTCGGAAGGGGAGCGTGCGACTGGTCTCGACCGATGGCCGCCCCTTCCGCGTGCTGGGCCTGGACGGGCGTCCAGCCGGCGGCGGCCAGGAGGGAGCCCGCACGGAACACGAGGTCGCGTGGGACCTGACCACGCTTCCCGAGGGAGGACTTCGCCAGTGGATGCTGGTCCAGACCGACCATCCGGAGGCGCCCCTGGTGCCGCTCCGGGTTCGTCACGAGTCCACCGGGGTGCGCTTCGACCCGGATGCGGAGCGGCGTGGGTGGTTCCTGCCCGAGAGCGTGGTGCTGTGCGGACCCGTGAAGCCAGGTCAGTCCGTGCAGCGCACGCTGATCCTGGAGAACGGCACGCCGCGCGGCAAGCCCAAGCCCGCCGGCTGGGATCAGGTGCAGTCGGTCAGGTCGCTGGATCCCCGCGTGAAGGCGGAACTGGTGAAGTCGGAGCCTCGCGGCGACTCGGTGGTGGTGACGCTGGCCCTGACCTTCCAGAGCCCGGCGAGCGGTCTGGTCTACCTGCCCGTGGGCATTCGAACGGCCCTGGGTGAGGGTCGCTGCTTCGCCGCGGCCGTGGTGGAGCCGTGATTCCCTCGCCGGACCAACTGGGCGCCGAAGGGGTGACGAAGCTTCTCGATGAGGCATCGGCGATCCTGCGGCGGGATCCCAATCGCAGAGGCTGCGTGGTGCACCTGCCCGATCGAGGCCGGCTGCTCGCCACGGGGGACCTGCATGATCACCCCATCCACTTCGCGCGCGTGGTCGCCTTCGCCCAGCTGGGGCAGGATGACCATCATCTGATCCTGCACGAGCTGATCCACGGCGATCGGCTCATGCATGGCGCCGACCTGAGCTGGCGCATGCTGGCCCGGGCAGCCATGCTCCTTCGAGCGCATCCGGGTCGGGTGCACCCCATGCTGGCCAACCACGAGATCGCCCAGGCCTTCGACCAGCCGGTGAGCAAGGGAGCGGGCGAGAACACCGCGCTGTTCCGCGACGGCCTGGACTGGAGCTTCGGGGAGGACGCGGACGTGGTCGATGCCGCCGTCCGACGCTTCATCAGGTCCATGCCGCTGGCCGTCCGCACGCAGGGCGGCATCTTCTGCTCGCACTCGCTGCCGTCGCCCCTGGCCCTGGCCGGCTTCGACGCCTCGGTGTTCGATCGCGAGCTGCAGGACGCCGATTTCGAGGCCCGACGAGGCGCGGCGTGGCAGCTGACCTGGGGCCGAGGCATCTCCGCCGCGCAGGTCGACGCGCTGGCCGAGGCGTGGAGCGTCAGGCTCTTCGTGGCGGGTCACAAGCACGTGGCGGAGGGTGCCGAGGCGGTCGGGTCGCGGCTGCTGCTGCTCAACTCCGATCATGAGCGAGGTGTCGTGGTGCCCTTCCAGCTCGATCGTCCGGTGCCCTCGGCGCTCGACGCGGCCATGTCCGCGGTGCCGATCCAGATGATCGAGGGAGACGAGGACTGATGCCGCCCGGTGCCCCCGTGCTGGCCATCGAGGCCAGCCAGCGCGTGCAGTCGGTCGCGATCGGGCACGCGGGCTGGGTCGAGCAGGAGTCCGTGGCATCGGATCGGCGCGATCGGGAGGATCTGCTGCCGGCCATCGACCGCCTCTGCCAGCGTCGAGGGGTGAGGCCACGCGAGCTTGCGGCGGTCGTCGTGGACGGTGGCCCTGGTGGTTTCACCGGTCTTCGCATGGCGCATGCCGCGGCGCAGGCCATGTCGGTGGCCACGGGCATGCCGGTGGTGCAGGTGTGCGCCGCGGTGGTGGCGAGCGAGATGGCGCGGCGAGAGGCGGTGCTGGAAGGGGGACAGGCGACCTGGGTGGCGCTGGCCTGCAAGGGCGAGGAGGCGTGGGTGGCACGCGTGGATCCCGGCAGCGATCCGGATCTGGCCATGGATGCCCGCTCCTGCACGGTCGTGGACTGGGATCCGGCGGGGGTGCGCCGGCTGATCGCGGATGAGCACCTGCCCGCGGCGTGGGTCTCGGCCTGCGACCGACAGGGGATCCGGCGGTTGCCCCTGGAGCTCGATGCCACCGCACTGCTCGCGGTCGGCCTGCGCATGCTGGCCCGGGGCCGGCTCACGCCTGCGCAGGCGCTGGTGCCCCTGTACCCCCGCGAGGCCGAGGCCGTCCGGCTCTGGCGGGCCCGTCACGGCGGCGGCGCAGACGGAACCCGCACTGCCTGAATGTGGACATTTCGTGGCTGCCGCCCTGAAGTCGACCCTGAATCAGGTCGACAAGCGGGGGCAATGCATGACCAGCCCGCCCAGCCAGGTTCCTCACGCACGACCGCCCCGGCCCAGGTGCTTGCGGTGGGCGACGCGGCACGATGGCCTGAATGGCTCGAGGCGCTCGTGGCCAGCGGGCACCGCGTGGAAGTGCTGCCCGACGCCCACCGCGCCTTCGTGCGCTGCGTGGAGCGATGGATCGACGTGATCGTGATCGATGCGGCCACGGCCCTGGATGCCACCGAGCCCCTCGAGCGTCTTCGGCGCCTCTCGCCGGCCACCCGGATCCTGGTGATCGGTCCCGAGTCCGCGCTCGATGCCGTGCCGATCGATGGTGGTGCCGTGCAGGCCGTCTCCGGTGACATGTCCTCGCGGGACTTCCTGGATCGCGTGCATGCCGGCGTGAACGCGTGCCGCGTGGACCGCGAGCGGCGGGAGCGCCTGGAGCAGCTGAGGGGCCTGGCCCAGCGGATCCGTGGCGCGGAGCAGGGTTCGCAGACGCTCGATGGCTGGCTCTCGGCCATGTCGCCCGCCTCGCAGACATCGCTCTCCTGCCTGGATGCGCTTCGCAAGGCGATCGGGCGCGAACTGGATCCCCTGACCGCGTCGCGGGAGACGGCGGACTTCATCACGCGATGCCTTCCGGACGCCGTGGTG
>RFOC01000230.1 GCA_009926815.1 Planctomycetota bacterium | reverse complement strand
CTCCCGCGTCACCGAACCCGCGTCCGTGCCGACTCCGGAGGCGACGCCTTCCGTCGCCGCCTCGCCCATGCCGCTGGTCGCCACCGGCCTTCCCGAGACGCTGGCCTCGTGCGTGCCTGGGCTCTGGCCGGTCTCGATCCGCTGCCCCGGTCACCCTCAGGTGGAGTTCGCCACGGACGAGGGCGGCCGGTTGCACCTGCTGGCCACGCTCGAGCACGCCGGGGTTCTGCGACCGGCCGCCGCCTGGGCGCAGCGACACGCGGCCGTCCTTCGAGCGGGCTTCCCCGGTCTGGCGGCCGATCCTCTGCCCCTGGTCGAGCGGCTGGTCTTCACCGATGCCACGCGCGCCATCGAGTGGCACCACGCCGGTCTTCGGCTGGACCTGCTCGTCCGCTCCGCCGGCGGTTGGATGCACGTGCCGCTCAATGACGAGCGGTCCATGCAGCCCTGAGCGGCGATCGGCTCACCCGGGCAGCGAGGCCTTCAGCACCCGAATCCAGTTGCCGCACCGGAAGTTGGCGCGATCGACCTCGTCAAGGCCGGCCGCGGCCAGCGCCGCGTCGAGGCCCGGGAGTTCCTCCGGCCTGCGGCTTCCCTCGGGGCAGTCCAGCGGCGTGAAGCCGCCGTCGAAGTCGCTGCCCAGCGCCAGGGTGGCCGAGGTGCCCAGGTCGCGCACGCGCAGCACGTGCGCCACGGCGTCCTCCAGCGTGGCGGGGCGTCCCTGCGCCAGGAACTTGCCGAAGAGGTTCAGGCCGCAGAGACCGCCGCGGCCGGCGATGGCCCGCACCTGTTCATCGGTGAGATGCCGTGGCGTGTCGCCCGTGATCGCGGCGCAGTTGGAGTGGCTGGCCACCACGGTGCGCCGGGTGGCGGCCATCAGGCCGTCGAAGGCGGCGCGGCTGAGATGCGAGGCATCGTGCAGCACGCCGGCCTCGTCCAGCGCGCGGACCACCTCGTGTCCGCCCGCGGTCAGTGGGCCGTCCGCGGCGTTGCCGCCGGCCCATCGCGACCCCAGCGCCCAGGTCAGTCCCACCACGCGCACCCCCAGTTCGAACCAGCGTCGCACATCCTCGGGTGAGCGGATCGGATCCCCGCCCTCCATCAGGATCACCACGCGGAGCGGCCCCTCGCGATCCCAGCCCTCCAGGTCCGCGCGCGTGCGCACGATGCGGATGGCGCCGGCATCCTCCATGCCGCGATAGATGTCCAGTTGTCGAAGGGCCGCCGCCGCGGCGCCGGATCCATCATCATCCTGCTTGTAGCCCCAGGCGTCGCGCGAGCCGCGCTCGGTGAACAGGGTGCCCAGCACCAGCCTCACGCCGCCCGCACGCAGCGCCGGCAGCGTCACGCCGAATCGCTCGGGCTCGGGTGAGGGGTGGGCGAGGTCCAGGCCCTGCTGGGCCAGGTACGCCAGGTCCAGATGGCCATCGATCCAGGGGGTGCGCGACATGCGGCCATTCTCGTCGCTCCGGACCGTGGCTGCATGGCCCTCGGCGGGCACGGGTAGACTTGGCGATCCATGTCACCGGCCGCGTCCATGTCCTGGTCCGCTCGAGGCGTCGCCCTGGGGATCGCCGTGGCCTGCGTCCTTCCGCTGGTGGTCGCGGGCACCCTCACCCCCTCGCCCACCGGCATGGAGACCCACCGCCAGCTGGGCCTTCCCTCGTGCACGTGGCCGGGCATGCTGGGCATTCCCTGCATCACCTGCGGCATGACCACCGCGTTCGCGCTGGTGGTGCGAGGCAGCCTGATCTCGGCGTTCCTGGTGCAGCCCGCGGGGGCGGTGCTCGGCGGGCTCGTGGCCGTGGGTGCGGTGGTGGCGGCATGGTCCGCCGTCTCGGGTCGGCCTGTGCATCGCCTGCTGCTGCCGCTGGCCCGCCCTCGCACCGCGTGGGTGGCGGCTGGGCTGCTGGCCGCGGCCTGGGCGTGGAAGATCGCCGTGGTGCGCGGGGGTGCCGCATGAGGCGACTGCTGCCGCTGCTCCTGGTCATGGTCGCCGGATGCCAGGTGGCGGGCATCGTCGGCGCGGTGGGCCACAACATCGAGCGGGAGAAGAAGATCGAGGTCCTGGCCCGCTACGCGGGGCTGGACAACCGCAGCGTGGCCGTGCTGGTGAAGGCCGACATGGGCACGCTGTACGAGCATCCGACCGCGGCCCCGAACATCGCCATGAACCTCTCGCAGCGGCTCCACGAGAACGTGCCGGGCGTGAAGGTGCTGGATCCGCGCACGGTGATGAACTTCCAGTACCAGCGGCCCTCCTGGGCGGCCATGCCGCTGGGCCAGATCGCTGACGAGCTGGACGTGGACCGGATCGTGGTCGTGGACGTCTACGAGTACCGCATGCATCCGCCGGGCAACCGCTGGATGTGGGAGGCCGTCTGCGCCGCCCATGTCGGAGTGGCGGAGCGCGATGGCATCGATCCTGACGAGATGATCGAGCAGTGGAACGTGAGCGCGAAGTTTCCGCCGCAGGAAGGCACCACGCGCGACCAGCTGAACCAGACGCTCGTGCAGAACGGGCTGCTGGCCTCCTTCGTGCGGAACGCGGCCTGGGTGTTCTACGACCACATCGAGGACAAGTACCCGGACATCCGCAAGTGACGCTCCGGTGCCTTTCCATCCTCCTGCTGGCCGCGGTCGCGGGCTGCAACATCATCACGCCCGCGGCCTACATCATCGAGGGCCCCGACTCCAACGAGGCGCAGTACACGCTGCCCGATCGTCGCACGGTGATCTTCGTGGACGACCGCCAGAACAAGCTCGCGCGCACGCAGCTGCGATCGATCATCGGCGACCGCGTGGCCACGGATCTCATGCGGAAGGATCTGGTCACGGAGACCATCGCCTCGCGCGACGCGATCGCCGTGGCCCGTCGCGAGGAGACCGCGGGCAAGCCGCTCTCCATCGAGGACATCGGACGCAAGGTGGGCGCGGAAGTCGTGATCTACGTGCAGATCGGCGGCTTCAACCTCTCGGAGGAGGGCAACGTGCCCCGTCCCAACGGCTACGCGATGGTGAAGGTGATCGACGTGACCGAGCGGCGCCGGCTCTTCCCCAGCGATGCCGAGCAGCCCGGCGTGCAGGTGGACAGCACCATGCGCGAAGTGAACATGGAGCTCTACAACAGCCCGTCGGGTCGACGCAGCATCGAGGAGCAACTGGCCGAGAACATGGGTGACCGGATCGCCAAGGTCTTCTACAAGCACGA
>RFOC01000229.1 GCA_009926815.1 Planctomycetota bacterium | reverse complement strand
GCCCCCGGAGAGGCCGGCAAGTGGATGGTGGATCTCGTGGGGTGCATCCGGCAGCAGCTTGGGGATGCAGGGCTCCCATCAGTGGCAATCGAGTCCGCGGGCATCTGCACCCGGTCGGAGCCCGCCACGGAATTCAGCTACCGACGCGACGGCGCCAGAAGTGGCAGAATGGCAGCGGTTATTGGACCTAAAGTGTGATGCTGGGAGGCAGTCGCTGCGGCTGGTCAAATTCGACCAATCATCCGAGGTTTGTTGTTGATGGACCCCTACTTTGGGTGTCTAATGCGACCGCGGTGGATGTGGACCGCACGTGATCCGTGTGGATGGACGAGGGCTGCCACCGTCATTTGACGGTGGCGGTTGTTTTTGAGCCATGCGAAGTCCGGAAGGGGGTTCCGCTACTCTTCCGGGCCAGCTTTTCCCAAGACTCTCCGGAGCCACCGATGACTCTCACCCTCTCCAGCGTCCAGAAGGAACTCCTCGCCAAGATCGAGCAGAACCAGGCCCGCGTCGGCGTGATCGGCCTGGGTTACGTGGGCCTGCCTCTGGCCCACGCCCTCCACAACGGCGGACTGCCGGTCACTGGCTTCGACATCGATCCAGCCAAGCCCAAGGCCCTGAAGGAGGGAAGGAACTACCTCGCCCACCTCGGGGATGCCATGTTCGTGGATCTCCGGGACAGCAAGCGGTTCGAGGCGACCACCGATTTCAGCCGGCTTGGCGAGTGCGACGTGATCATCGTCGCGGTGCCCACGCCGCTCGGCCGGCACCATGAGCCGGACATCAGCTACATCCTGGCCACGGCCGAGGCGATCGGCAAGACCCTGCGAAAGGGGCAGCTGATCATCCTGGAGAGCACCACGTATCCGGGCACCACCCGGGACGACATGATGCCGGCGGTCTTCAAGGCAGCCGGCGAGAAGGGCAAGGGTCTCAAGCTTGGCGTCGACGTGTTCGGCGCCTTCAGTCCCGAGCGCGAGGATCCGGGCCGCAAGAGCCACAACACGCGGACCATCCCCAAGCTCTGTGGTGGTCTGGATGCCGCAAGCACCGAGCTGGCGTGCGCGGTCTATCGCAAGGGCATCGCCGAGGTGGTGCCGGTGACCAGCGCCGAGGTGGCCGAGGCCGCCAAGATCCTCGAGAACACCTTCCGCGCGGTGAACATCGCGCTGGTGAACGAGCTCAAGGCCATCCTGGAGCCCATGAAGATCGACGTGTGGGAGGTGATCCGCGCGGCGGCCACCAAGCCCTTCGGCTTCATGCCCTTCTTCCCGGGCCCTGGCCTGGGCGGCCACTGCATCCCGATCGACCCCTTCTACCTGACCTGGAAGGCCCGCGAGCATGGCCGGTTCACCCGTTTCATCGAGCTGGCCGGCGAGATCAACACCCACATGCCGCACTACGTGGTGGATCGCGTGGCGGAGCACCTGAACGACCACGGCAAGCCCGTGAAGGACAGCAAGGTGCTCGTGCTGGGCCTGGCCTACAAGGCCGACATCGACGACGTGCGCGAGAGTCCCAGCTTCGAGCTCATCTACCTGCTGCTCGATCGTGGTGCCCAGGTGGATTACAGCGATCCGCACTGCGCCCAGACCAAGGCGGGACGATCCTTCGACCTGCACATGAAGTCGGTGCCGCTGACGCCCGAGACGCTGAAGCAGTACGACCTGGTGCTCGTCTCCACCGCGCACTCCGCCGTGGATTGGGCCATGGTCGCCAAGCACGCCAGGCTGGTCGTGGACACGCGCGACGCCATGCGGAAGTTCCACGGCGAACTGGGCCATCGCCTGAAGCTGGCGTGAGGCGCCGGTCGCCGCCGAGGCTCGCTTGACTTCGGAGGCCGTCCCACACTGGCGAGCCGCCTGGGCGCAGCCCAACTATCGCCGCTTCGCGGTGGGCGTTCTGCTTGGCGGTTTCGGCATGCAGATGCTGGCCACGGCCGTCCTCTGGGACGTGTGGGAGCGGTCCCACAGTGCCATGGATCTTGGCCTGGTGGGCCTGGCCCGCGCGCTTCCCGTGGTGCTGCTGGCGCTGCCGGCGGGGCAGGTGGTGGATCGCGTCCGTCGGCACCGGCTGCTGGCCGTGACGCAGCTGGGCTTCGCGGCCACCGGCGCGTCGATGGCGGTCGCCAGCCTCATGCAGGCGCCGCTCTGGGTGCTCTACATGGCGCTGGCGCTGGCGGGGTGCGTGCGTGCCTTCAACATGCCCACCAGGCAGAGCCTGCTGCCCTCGCTGGTGGAGCCCGCGCACTTCCAGAATGCGGTCACGTGGAACAGCGCCATCTTCCAGGTCTGCGCCATCGGCGGGCCGCTGGTGGCCGGGCTGGTGCTGTCGATCTCGGGCGGGGCGTGGACCGTCTACCTGGTGGCCGCGGTGGGTTGCCTGGCCTTCGCGCTTCTTGCGGCGGGCCTCCGACCCCGTGTCGCCCAAGCGCCGCCTGCCGTGTGGACCCCGGGTGGCATGTTCGAGGGTTTCCGCCACATCCGCAGGGAACGAACCATCCTGGGTGCCATCACGCTTGACCTGCTGGCCGTGCTGTTCGGCGGCGCGACCGCGCTGCTTCCGATCTACGCCACCGAGATCCTCCACACGGACGCGTTCGGACTGGGCGTGCTGAAGGCGGCGCCGTATGCCGGCGCCTTGCTGATGGCGGGAGGCATGGCCCTGCGACCGGAGTTCCGAAGGGCCGGGCCGGCGCTGCTGTGGAGCGTGGTGGGTTTCGGGGCCAGCATGATCGTCTTCGGGCTCAGCCGGAACATCTGGCTGAGCGTGCTGGCGCTGGCCGCGGGTGGCGCGGTGGACAACATCAGCGTGGTCATTCGCCATGTGCTGGTGCAGAGCCGGACGCCGGATCATCTTCGGGGCCGCGTCACCGCGGTGAACAGCGTCTTCATCGAGTGCAGCAACGAGCTTGGCGGTTTCGAGAGCGGCGCCGTGGCCGCGTGGCTGGGTCCCGTGGCCAGCGTGGTGTCCGGGGGCGTGGGTACGCTGCTGGTGACGGCGGGGGTGGCCTGGTGGCTGCCCGAACTGCGCCGACTGGGTCGGCAGACGCCCGCCGACGTCATGCACTCGGCTGCGGAGGAGAAGTCCGACGAGTGAGTCAGGCCAGCCCCTGGCGACGGGCCAGGCGGGCGACCTCCACGTGGCGGAAGCAGTCGACCAGGTGCTCGTTCACGCATCCCACGGCCTGCATGTAGGCGTGGCAGATCACGGGGCCGCAGAAGGAGAAGCCCTCGGCCTTCAGGCGACGCGACAGGGCTCGGCTCTC
>RFOC01000228.1 GCA_009926815.1 Planctomycetota bacterium | reverse complement strand
TGAAGTCGCTCAGCGAGAGCTGGTCGATCGTGTTGTTCTTGTACAGCTCGTACGGGATGTCCAGGAAGAACACGCCCGTCACGCCACCCATGACCACGCTGGTGAGGTCGCCGATCACCGCCAGAAGCACCAGGCTGAGCGTGGTGGCCAGCACGCGCGGCACCACCAGGAAGCGGATGGGATCCAGCGCCATGCTCTCCAGGGCCTCGATCTCCTCGCCCACCACCATGGTGCCGATCTCCGCGGCGATGCTGGCCCCGGCGAAGCCCGTGAGGACGATGGCGGCCACCAGCGGCCCCAGTTCGCGGAAGACGGCCACCGCGATCAGGTTGGCCACCTTGTCCGTCTGCCCGAAGTCCGAGAGGCTTGGCGAGGTCTGCAGCGCCAGGATGATGCCGATGCAGCCGGAGACCAGCATCACGATCGAGATGCTTCGCACGCCCACCCGCACCATCTGGGCGATGGCCGCGGGCATGCCGAACCGCACCTGCCGCAGCAGCACGGTGCGATGCAGCCAGCGGAGCACCAGGCCGCCCAGCAGGGTGATCGATCCCACCAGCTCGAGCGTGGCCAGGCAGCCATCCGCCCAGCGGTTCAGGACGGCTCGGGAGGCGGGGAAAGCGCGGGCCATTCGGGGGGCTCAGGAAGCGAGCGCCTTCTCGCGGCTCTCGAAGAGCGAGAAGACCGTGTTCAGCCGGGCGATCTCCAGGATGCTCCGCACCCGGGGCGTCAGGGCGCACAGGGCCAGGGTGACGTTGCTCTTCCGCGAGTTCTGCAGGGCCTCCACCAGCGTGGCCAGCCCCGAACTGTCCATGTAGGAGACCGCCGAGAGGTCGAGCACCAGGCGAGCCGGTGCGGGCTTCATGGCGTCCCCGATGGCCTTGCGAAGGAGGGGCGACTTGGCCATGTCCACATCCCCCTTGGGGGTGAGCACGATGGCGTCGCCGCTCCGCTCCGATGCGATCTCGAGCGTCGGGCCTGACTGCATGGGTCGGATGGTAATGGCAGGGAAGCGGGCGTGCCACCGGTCAGGCGGCGGCCCTCTTCTCGAGAATGACCTGCATGCCGCCGCCGTCACGAGGGGTGTGCTCGTAGCGGTCCACCAGCGTCCGCATGAGGTGCATGCCGAGTCCGCCTGGGCGGACATCATCCAGCGAGCGACCCTGCAGCAGGGCAGGGTCCACGGTGCGGGCACGATCCTCGATCACGGCCCGGAGACCCTCGCCCGCCTCGAGCGGCTCCAGCCTGATCCAGATCATGCCGTCGTCGCGGCCCTCGTAGCCGTGGCGGATCACGTTGGTCAGGGTCTCGTCCATGGCCAGGGCGAAGTGACAGCATCCGATGTCATCCAGGCCGCAGCGGTGAGCCAGATCCATGGCCACGGAGCGGACCGACGCGAGAAGTTCGGGACGGCTGAGGATCTGCAGGCTGACGGGGCTCGGGGCGATGATGGCGCTCATGGGACGGATTGCTGAGGGACCAGCCCCTGCTCGACGCACCAGGCTCGCCATCGTGCGATGGCCTGATCACGCCGCTCAGGCGGGTCCGACCAATCGTAGCCGCGTGTCGTGCCGGTGCGGTCCACCAGAGCTCGCTGTGCCTGCTGGCGAACCAGGGGATCGCTGCTGGCCAGAGACGGCAGAAGATCCGGCACGGCATTCCGTCCCTCGTTGGTGGCGGCGATCGCCTCGATGCGCTCCTGGGGATCCGGGCTGCGCAGGGAGGGTTGCGAGCAGGCCGCGATTGGAAGGGAAATGACGAGCCAACGGAAGCGCATCAGGCCTGTACCATCGGCCGTTCACGGACGCCCGCATGACTCCCGCCAGCCACGCCACGCCCGAGACCATCCTGGTGCTGGATTTCGGCAGCCAGTACGCCCAGCTGATCGCGCGGAGGGTCCGGGAAGCGGGTGCGTTCAGCCTGCTGGTGTCGCCAGGCGAGAGCCTCGAGCGGCTGCGAGCCATGAGGCCCAAGGGCATCATCCTGAGCGGAGGACCGGCCAGCGTCACCGACCGCGGGGCGCCCACCTGCGACAAGGGCATCCTCGAACTGGGGGTTCCCGTGCTTGGCATCTGCTACGGCATGCAGCTGGGATGCAGCCTGCTGGGCAGCACGGTGGGCAAGGCCCCCGCCCGCGAGTACGGTCGCACGCGACTGGACGTGAAGCGGGGCGATGGGCTGATGAAGAGCATCGCCAGCCCCACCACGGTGTGGATGAGCCACGGCGATCAGGTGAACGAGCTCTCGAAGGACTTCGAGATCCTGGCCAGCACGCCCAGCTGCCCGTATGCCGCGGTCAAGCACCGCAGCCGGGATTTCTGGGGGGTCCAGTTCCATCCCGAGGTCACCCACACCCCATGCGGTGAGGACATCCTGAGGAACTTCCTGCAGGAGGCCTGCCGTTGCACCGGCACCTGGGCCATGGCGGACTTCATGGAGAGCGAGGTGGAGCGGGTCCGGACGCAGGTGGGCAAGGACCGCGTGATCTGTGGGCTCTCCGGCGGCGTGGACAGCGCGGTGGCCGCGGCCCTGATCGCCCGCGCGATCCACAAGCAGCTGACCTGCATCTTCGTGGACAACGGCCTGCTGCGAAAGAACGAGCGGGAGCTGGTCGAGAGCGCCTTCCGGAACCACTTCGACGCCGAGTTGCGCGTGGTCGATGCCAGCGACGCGTTCCTCGCCGACCTCAAGGGCATCGAGGAGCCGCAGGAGAAGCGGCGACGCATCGGGCACCGTTTCATCGAGGTGTTCAAGGAGGCGGCCAAGGGCGTCGGTCCGGGCGTGAAGTTCCTGGCGCAGGGCACGCTGTATCCCGATCGCATCGAGAGCGGGCAGAGTCACGCGGGCACCGCCGCCAACATCAAGCTGCACCACAACGTGGGCGGGCTGCCGGAGGACCTCGGGTTCGAGCTGGTCGAGCCGCTGCGCGACCTGTTCAAGGACGAGGTGCGACGTCTGGGCGAGGTGCTGGGTCTTCCGCCGAGCCTGGTGTGGCGGCACCCGTTCCCGGGCCCGGGCCTTGCGGTGCGCATCATCGGCGAGATCACGCGCGAGCGGCTTGCCCTGCTTCGCGAGTGCGATCACATCCTGCTTGAGGAGATCCAGTCGGCGAACCTGTATCGCAGCACCAGCCAGGTGTTCGCGGTGCTGCTGCCCATTCGGAGCGTGGGGGTGATGGGGGATGGCCGGACCTATGACAGCGTGGTCGGCCTTCGGGCGGTGGAGACGACCGACTTCATGACGGCGGACTTCTGCCGCCTGCCGTGGGA
>RFOC01000227.1 GCA_009926815.1 Planctomycetota bacterium | reverse complement strand
CATGGGCCATGGCCAAGAAGACGATCGACCAGCTTGACGTGAAGGGACGGCGGATCTTCGTGCGTGCGGACTTCAACGTTCCGCAGGACGACGACGGACGCATCACCGACGACCGCCGCATCCAGTCCACGCTTCCCACGCTGCTGAGCGTGCTCAAGCGGGGCGGCAGCGTGGTGGCGGCCAGCCACCTGGGCCGTCCCGAGGGCAAGGGTTTCGAGAAGGCCTTCTCCATGGCTCCGGTGGCGGAGCGGCTCCAGGCGCTCCTGGGCAGCGCCGCCTCCAGCGTCCGGCTGGTGGGTCAGCA
Source organism: Planctomycetota bacterium (assembly GCA_009926815.1). Lineage (GTDB taxonomy): Bacteria > Planctomycetota > Phycisphaerae > Phycisphaerales > SM1A02 > SYAC01. Next base: position 2,969 of record RFOC01000227.1, on the reverse strand, counting down.
GCCCACCGACGTGGATGCCGCGGCCGCGGCCGCCGTGCTCAAGCCCGGCGAGGTGCTGCTGCTGGAGAACCTTCGGTTCGAGAAGGGCGAGAAGAAGGGCGACGCCGCCTTCGCCGGCAAGCTGGCCGCCTACGCCGATGCCTACTGCAACGACGCCTTCGGCGCCAGCCACCGCAACGATGCCAGCATGCTGGCGCTGCCGCAGGCCATGAAGCCCAAGCCCTGCGTGGCGGGGCTGCTGCTGGCGCGCGAGTTGAAGTTCCTCGGTGACACCATCGCCAGGCCACCGAAGCCCTTCGTGGCCATCCTGGGCGGCGCGAAGGTGAGCGACAAGCTCCCGGCGCTGCGTCACCTGATCGGTCGCGTGGACGCGATCGTGGTGGGCGGCGCCATGGCCTACACCTTCCTGCTGGCCCAGGGGAAGCCCGTGGGACGCAGCCTGGTGCAGCGTGACCTGGTGAACGAGGCGAAGGCCGTCCTGCAGGAGGCCCCGGCCAAGGGCACTCGACTGCTGCTTCCGGTGGACCACGTGTGCGGTCAGTCCCTGGAGGAGGGCACCCCCACGCAGGTGCACGCGGGCATTCCCGAGGACTGGATGGGTCTGGACATCGGGCCCGCCACCGAGGCCGCATTCGCCGGCGAGATCGCGAAGGCGAGGCTGGTGGTCTGGAACGGGCCCATGGGCGCGTTCGAGATTCCACCCTTCGACCATGGCACGCGGGCCATGGGTCAGGCCGTGGCCGCCGCCACGCGGGCGGGCTGCATCACCATCGCGGGTGGCGGGGACACCGCGGCTGCCGTGGAGATCGCCGGGCTGGCCGAGGCCCTGACCCACATCAGCACCGGCGGCGGAGCCAGCCTGGAGATGCTCGAGGGCAAGGTCTTCGACTCGCTCGGGCCGCTCGAGGATTCCGCGGGCTGACGCCGTATCATGCACGACTCCAGGAGACCCACCATGCTCATTCGCCGCTCCATCGTCGCCGCCTTCATGGCCCTCGCGTCCACGCTCGTCGCCCTTGCGGCGGATGACAAGGACAAGCTGGAGGTGGGTTCCAAGGTGCCCTCGCTGGCCCCCAAGAAGGTGGTGCAGGGCGAGATGCCCGACCTGAGCACCGAGAAGGGCTGCGTGATCGTGGAGTTCTGGGCCACCTGGTGCGGTCCGTGCAACCGCGCGATCCCGCACATGAACCGGCTCTACAAGGAGCTCAAGGATCGTGGCCTGCAGGTGATCGCCGTGAGCGACGAGAAGGAGAAGACCGTCACCGACTTCCTGAAGAAGAAGGATCAGGGGATGACCTACCCCGTGGCCTCCGACGAGGATGGCGAGACGGACGAGAAGTGGCTCAAGGCCGCCGGACAGGGCGGCATTCCCTGCGCCTTCATCGTGGGGCGCGGCGGCAAGGTGCTGTGGATCGGCAATCCGCTCAGCGAGCAGTTCGAGCCCACGGTGCGCAAGGCCCTCACGGGCCGGTTCGATCCCGAGGGCCGCGAGTCCATGGAGCCCGCCATCAAGGCGGCCCGGAAGTGCGCCGAGGTCCGCAACTGGTCCGAGGCCTACAAGCACTACGGCGACGCCATCGACATGGACGCTGGCATTGCGCTGGACGTGACCCAGGAGCGGTTCAAGGCCACGCTGCTCAAGCAGAAGGATCCCAAGGCCGCCTACGCATGGCTGACCGAGACCGCCAAGAAGAAGTACGGCGGCGATCCGGAGGCCGTGGTGGAGCTGGTGACCATGGTGGTGAAGGATCCGGAGGTGCAGCCACGCGATCTCGATGCCGCGGCCGCCATGGCCGAGGACATGGGCTCCAAGGGCGGTCACCGCTCGATGGAGGTGAAGGCGCTGGTGGCCTACGCCAAGGGCGACCTGACCTCCGCGGTGGATCTGCAGACCGACGCCTGGATGACCGCCGAGCCGGTGGACAAGGCCACGGCCAAGCGCACCCTGGACGAGTATCGGGCGGCCGCCAAGCGGAGCCAGACCAAGGGCGCCGCCAGTGGCGGCTGACCGGGGGCTGTTCCGTCGCGCGCCCGTCCGGCCGCTGCTCGCCGCCAGCATCCTCTCCGCCGACTTCGCCCGACTGGGCGATCATGCGCTGCAGGCGCTTCACGCTGGCGCGGATCTGCTGCACGTGGACGTGATGGACGGGCACTTCGTGCCCAACCTCTCCATGGGACCGGCGGTCTGCGCGGCGGTGCGCCGCGCATGCCCGGACGCGTTCCTGGACGTGCACCTGATGGTCACGGATCCGGGCCGCTTCCTGGAGCCCTTCGCCAAGGCCGGGGCCGACTCGGTCACCTTCCATGTGGAGGTGGAGGGGGACCCGCTGCGGCTGGCGGCGCGGGCTCGCGAGCTGGGCATGGGCGTCGGGCTGGCGAGCAATCCCGAGACGCCGGTGCACCGGCACGAACCCTTCCTTCGCGCCTTCGACCTGCACCTGGTCATGAGCGTGCATCCCGGCTTCTCCGGCCAGGCGTTCTTGCCGGCGGTGCTGGCGAAGACCCGCTGGCTCCGGGAGCGGCTGGGGACCGAGGCCCGCGTGGAGATGGACGGCGGCGTGGGGCCGGACACCGCCGGGGCCTGCACCGAGGCGGGCTGCGACGTGCTGGTGAGCGCCTCGGCGCTCTTCGGCGCCCCGGACCTGCGGAAGGCGGCCCAGGCCATGCATGCCGCCGCGGCACGCGGATAGGATCCGGTCATGGCTGAACCCACCTGGGAGACCGCCGGCCTGGCGGTCGAGAAGAAGTCGGTTCCCGATGGGCTCTGGATCCCCTGCGAGGGATGCGCCGAGACCCTCTTCCGCAAGGCCCTGGAGACGAACCTCTGGGTGTGCCCGCGCTGCGACCATCACCACCGCATCTCCGCCCGGACCCGCGTGGAGCAGATGGTGGACCCCGGCTCCTTCGAGCCCATGAACGCCCGCATGGCGCCCATGGACCCGCTGAAGTTCCGCGACCTGAAGGCCTAC
>RFOC01000226.1 GCA_009926815.1 Planctomycetota bacterium | reverse complement strand
GCACGCCATGCCCGGGGCGTGTTCGTGGGCCTCGGCGCTCCATCCGCGGTGCCGTGCGAGCATCGCGTGCCGGTGGTCGCCTCCCGGGCGGTCACGGTGCGGACGCTCGAGCGGTTGCTGGAGACGCTGCAGGCCGGTTCGGTGATGGCCTGGGGTCATCGGGCCGTGACCCTGGCCTGCGAGGCCCGGGATGCCGCCCGGCGCTGGCTGGTGCTGGATGCCGTGCCGACCGGGTGCTCGATCCCGTTCGACGCGCAGGTGCTCTGCGTGAGCGAGGCGGTGGCGCAGGCCGCGATGCAGGCGAAGTGGCCGCCCATGCGGCTCTCGGTGCCGCAGCTTCCCTCGCCGCTGGCGGCGGCGTGGGACACGGAAGGCGCGCTGCGTCTGGGCCATCGAAAGCGATGGGGCGCGTTGCCCTCGTCGATCGTCGTGGGTCTGCTGCCCGCGGGACCCCACGAGGGCGACGCCATGACCGCGCTGGACGTGGTGGGCCGCGCGCACCTGGCGGGCGTGGATGCGCGGCTGGTGCTGCATCCCGGCACGGGCGGCGCGGGCGCCATGCAGGTCTTCGCGCGCAAGGCGGGACTGCGGGATCGCGTGAGCTTCGACGAGGGGCTTGCGGCTCCCGAATCCATGGCGAGCGCCGTGGATGTCTGGCTGTCGCTGCCGGATCCCGTTCTCGATGGCACCGCGATGGACGCGGCCGCGGTCGGCGGCCTCTCGGGCTGCCTGCTGGCGACGGCCGGAAGCCTGGCCGCGGCGGAGATCGAGGCCGGCGTGGACGGCATGGTGGCCGACGGGTGCAACGGGCTGGCGGCCGCGCTGGTCGCGCTGGCCGAGGCGCCGGCGCAGAGGGCCTCGTTGGGCCACGCGGCACGCGCCCGGTATGGCACCGAGGGCCGGGTTCAGTCCCTTCGCGAGCAGCTGGCGGGACTCGAGTTGGACGCGGGGATGCGGGCCGAGAATCCCTCCGCGGCGCCGGCGTAGAACGAGCGCAGCAGCTCCGGCGGCAATCGCTTGCCGCGCAGGCGAGGGGCATCGAGGGGACCGAATCTTCCGGGCTCGAGCATGGCCAGATCGGGATCCGCGATGGGACTCGGGCCGTCGTGGTCCGTCTCCCAGAGGGTCCGCAGCGCCCAGTAGCGGCTTGCGTACAGGTCGAAGGCGTCCTCGGGGGCACTGGCCTTGGCCGCCATCTCGCTCTTGCCTTCGGCGTGCGAGAGGTGATCGTCGGTGGTCACGATGTCGCTGCCGAAGAGGATCCGGCCCTCGAAGCGCTGCAGGAACGCGAGCACCGCGTCGCGATCATGGCGGCTGATCTCTCGCACCATCCACTTGGTCGCGCTGGCGTCCAGGTGCAGGTTGGGATGCCGATCGAGCAGGCCGGACAGGAAGCCCAGGTCCTCGGGCCAGCCGCCCAGGTGCGCCGCGATCCAGGGCACGCCGAACCGGTCCAGCAGCCGCTCCAGCGGCAGGTAGTGCGAGGCCTTCGTGCCGTAGATCGCGGCGTCGCGATAGCGCGTGGCAAACCAGGTGTCCGGATCCGCCACGTGCGTCATGAACGCCATGCCCAGCGATTGCGCCAGTTCCATGGCGGCCACGCGAGCAGGCGCGTCCAGGCGGAACATGCCCGGATCCCCCAGCTCCACCGCGAAATCCGTGATCCGCGGGGCCGCCCAGAACTTGCAGATGCGAGCGCCCTCCCGGTGGTACCCCTCGATGCGGGCCAGGAATCCGTCGCCATGGGCGTGACGCCGATCCTTGTGCGTGAAGTCCGGCATGGCGATCAGCCGAAGCCGGTCGCCAAGCACCGCGCGCACCGCATGCACCTGTTCCAGCGCGGTCATCGACCAGATCTCCCGGATGCCGAAGAGGTCCATGGCCTCCAGGAGCAGCCCCGCGGCTCGACCACCATTCACGTGGGCGTGCGCATCCACGATGCCATGGGGCAGGGCAGGCATCCGCCTTGCCTCGTCGCGATAGTCCAGGTCCAGCAGGTTCGACGGATTGCGCGGCACGCCGCGATGCTAGGGGCTCAGTGCGAGCGCTTCTTCAGTGGACGCTTGGCCGAGGCCTTCTTCGCCGGCGCGCGGGCGACCCGTCGATGGACGGCTTCGCCATGCTCCAGGCGGCCCGCATGATGCACGCCCGCGATGTACATCTCGTGATCCGCCTCGATGTCGAGGTACCGAACCATCTCGCAGTCCAGCCACCACTGCGCCCGAAGCGGCACGGGGCACAGTGAAGGGGTGCTCATGTGCGGAAGGCCCAGGAAGGGATCGCGGCCCAGTTCAGGCATGACCTGGAAGATGCGCTCCACCAGCGGATCGTCGTCCATCACGCGGCAGAGCGCGAAGTTCCTGGAGTCGCGGATGATCGGGCTGAGGGCCTGGCCCTTCTCGATGGCCACCACCACCATGGGGGGGTGGACGGCGGCCTGCTGCACCCATCGCACGATCGCGGCCGATCGGTGATCACCGAACCGGCTGGTGATGAGAAAGCGGCCCGAGGGGATGCCTTCGAGCAGGTCGGAGACCTGGGCGCGGTCGATGGGTGGCCAATCGCGACGCGACGTCACGGGCGACAACCTAGCCCAATCGATCAGGAAGTCGATCCTAAATCCAATGCTTGATTGACTTTGCGAAGATTTGGTGCTTCGTGACTGATTATAAGACCTTTGGAAAGATTGTTGAAATGGGGTGAGGAAGTCGAAAAGTGGGGCAAGGTGTTGCATTGTGGGGCAATCGAAGCTAGATTGCCCGCAAGGTGACCCGGCATGCTCTTTCTAGGCGAGTTCGAACATGCACTCGACGCGAAGCAGCGCCTGGCGGTGCCTTCGGAGTTGAGGGCGTGTCTTCCTCGCGACGGCGAGGACGCGGTCTTCGTGGCGGCGCCGGGTCCCAACGGCTTCCTCTGGCTCTGGCCGGAGCAGACCTTCGCCGAACTGGCCAAGGCGCTCGGTGGCTCGCTGGTGGGAGACGACTCGCTCCAGAAGTTCGAGCGGCTGCTCTTCAGCCAGTCGGCACGAGCGCCGCTGGACAAGGCCGGTCGCATCCGCATTCCCGACCGCATGCTTCAGCGATTCGGTCTCTCGGGCAACGTGGTGATCCTGGGCGTGCGGGATCACCTGGAACTCTGCTCCACCGACCAGTGGAAGGGAGAACGTGAACGAATGGAGCCTGCCGCCGCCGACGTGTGGCGACAGGCTCGCGAGGCGCTCCGGCAACGCAACGCCGGCTGAGCCCCTCGACATGAGCTTCCGACCCCACCGCTGGATGCGGTGGTGCCAGCGAAGACCT
>RFOC01000225.1 GCA_009926815.1 Planctomycetota bacterium | reverse complement strand
CGGGTCCAGAGCAGTTCCCCGAAGGTGGTGGCCGAGCCCGTGAACCAGGTGACCGCACTCCAGGCCGCCAGGCTGGACACGATCGTTCGACGTCGTCCGAACCGGTCCGCCACCCAACCCCCCAGAGGACTCAGGAAGGCGTAGACCCACTTGAACTGTCCGAGCATGAGTCCCCAGTTGGCTTCGCTGCCCACATCGGTGATGTCGCCCATCACCGAGAACTTCATCGAGGCCAGCATCTGCCTGTCGAGGTAGTTCAGCAGCGCCACCGGCCACAGCAGGAGCACCACCAGCCAGGCGGTCCGCCAGGGGCTGGAAAGAGACAGGCCGGGCATGACCGCGATTGTCGCAGAGTCACGCCCGGCCTGCCGGACCTTTCTTTCCCTGGCGAGGTCAGGTGCCGAAACCGAGCAGGACCAGCGAGATGTCGCCGCCCGAGATCTCGCCATCGCCGTCCAGGTCGCCGGCCGAGTTGTTCGAGGTGTCCCAGAGGCCCAGGACGAAGTACACGTCGTAGATGTTCACCGAGCCGCTCAGGTTCACGTCACCCCGGGCGCGCTCGCATCCATCGAGTTGGCCGTTGCGGTTGGCGTCCGCCGCACCGGCGGCGATGTCGGTGGCGTCGTCGATGCCGTTGCCATCGCAGTCGCTTCCCGCGGCCAGCGAGGCCACGTCGCCTTCGGCGATCTGCTCGGCGGCGTCATCGGTCTCGAATTCGTCGATCTGCCAGCCCTCCTGTGTCCGGGTCTCGATGATCACTTCCTCGATCTCGAGGCCGGCGTCGAATTCGGCAGTCACGCGGATGTTGCCGCGGGTCAGGGTGGTCTCTTCCGCCGCGGCGACGGAGGCGAGCAGAGCCAAGCACGCACAACTGATTAGGTTTCGCATGGGGTCTCCTTGGGGTCCGCGCGACCTTGCGCGGGACAGATACTTCGAGCCCCGCCGCCTCGGGATTCAGCCGCCGATGAAAGCCGCAGCCGGGATGCATAAAGCCATTTCCGGCAGGCGCTTGCGAAAAAGCCAGGCGTCCGACATCGTCGCTGGAAGCGTCCCGGGCAGGAGTCGAACCTGCGACCTGGAGCTTAGAAGGCTCCTGCTCTATCCAACTGAGCTACCGGGACGGACTTGTCAGTCTACGGGCTTCGTCGGCTCGATCGCTGCACGCCCTGCACGGTCAGCCAGCGGCGGGTGGCTGGCGAGCCCAGAGGCGGAGCAAGTCGACGCAGGCGGATGGCGCCCCGCGTGACCTCAAGCAGTCCCCATCGCTCCGGCACCTCGGTCGGCTTCACAAGGCCTGCCGGGCAGCACAGGTACAACCGGTCCGCAAGCCGCCAGCGGCTCATGCGATCGAACTTCACGCGACTACGCATGGCCTCGCGGGCCAGCCGCTCCGACTGCCGAGCCTCTCGCACGCTCTGCAACCGTGATCGCTCCACGTTCCATCCGTCGGTCTGCTCGAACAGGGTCTCGCCGCGCCGCTGCAGGTGGGGTTCCCAGCGAGGCAGCAGTTCGGCCTGCATCCGTCGGAGGCGCGCGTGAAGGCGGGCGTGCTCGGCCGAGGCGGCCTCAAGGTCGTCGCCGTCGCTGAGAAAGTCGGCGCGAGACACCTTGCACTCCACCAGCACGGTGTGCACGCCATCCATCATGCGACGCACGGCACCGGCCTCGGGGCGTGGCAGCGGCTGACCGAAGAGATCCACCGCGCCAGCCGAGACCTGCAGTCGCGCAAGCGGTTCGTCCGCCTGCCAGAGCGAGTGTCGTGGCGGAGACGCCGCAGCCTCGACCTCGGCGGGCGACATGCGATCCCGCGCTTCCAGCCGTTCCACGTTCCCGCAGAACCAGGCGGCCACGTCGGCCCGCCAGAAGGGGATGGCCGTGCGGACCTCGAATGCCACGGCCGATGCGTCGGCGGCATGCATCCACGCCGAGGCCATTCGCTTCATCTGGGCATGCAGGTCGGATTCCATGGATCACGTCCGGAGAGCCGGTCGGCCGTCGACACAGGTCGCTGATTCGGCCGCTGTCCGCGGCAGCGTTCGAACCCGGAAAAGTTAGCATCGGGCCATGAGCCAGCCTTCTGGAAGCCCGCTCCAGGTGTCGCCGCTGTCGCAGCCCCTGGCCACGTCGAACGGACTCGGTCTGGCGGGATTCATCACGTCGCTCGTGGGCCTGGCGTTCACGGTCGGCCTGCTCTGCCCGATCGGACTCATCCTGAGCCTGATCGGGCTCACGCGGCGCCCACGAGGCTTCGCGGTGGCGGGGGTGGTCATCGGGGGCATTGGATCCTGTGGCGGCTGCCTGATGCTGGTCGCGGTGGTCGCGATCGCGAGTCTGGCCGGGCTGGCGGCCGTGTCCACCGCCGTGCTGCTCGTGCTGACCAGCGGTCCGCAGGGCCTCGAGACCATCGACCACATGCTGAAACTGGATTCGGCCATCACGGCACACCAGAAGCGCACAGGCTCGCCGCCCGCCGACCTTTCGGCACTGGGGCTCCCGCCCGAGATGCTCAGGGACGGCTGGGGTCGGCCCATCGAGTACCGACTCGAGGGTGCATCGCCCGACTGGACGTGGAGCATCCGGAGTGCGGGCGCCGATGGCGTGATGGATGGGGGCGATCTCACCTTCACGGGAAGCTGGCCACTGTCGAGGAGGCCCTGAACCGTGGACAGCACCCCTCCGCAGCAGGGCAAGTCGCCGGATCAGCCGCTCTTCGTTCCCAACGCACCGGATGCCGGGCCGGAACGTCGCCGCCGCTCTTCCTGCCTGTCGCCGGGCTGCATCGGCACGACGGCGGTGGCCGTGGTCGGATTCGTGGCCGCCCTCTGGATGGCCATGTACATGATCGGGCAAATCACCCAGCGGGTCCTTGTACCCACGATGACACAGGCCATGACGACGGTCGTGGGCGCGCCGCGAGCCCTGCTGCCCAACGGCAGTTTCAGCATGGACGGCATGTTCAAGGATCTGGGGCCGTCCATTGCCGACGCCATGCTGCTGTCTTGGGGCATCGATCGTGCTGCCGAGAATGCCCGCCGCCTGCAATACGTCGCGGACGCCCTGGAGGAGTACGAGCGTCTTCACGGCCATCCGCCGGCATCCCTTCACGAGTTGAACATCCTCGCGGGAGATCGATCCGACATCTGGGGGGTGCCGCTCGAATACCGCCTGGTCGGATCGCCGCCAGCGTGGCAGATCCGCAGCGCCGGGCGCGATCGGACTTTCGATCAGGCTGATCCCTGGTTGCCGGCGAGGTGAATCCTGCGGGGCGCCAAAAACGCGAACGGCCTCGTGAGAGGCCGTTTGCGTTACTGGTTGCCGGGCGACGGGTTCCCGTCCGTCGC
>RFOC01000224.1 GCA_009926815.1 Planctomycetota bacterium | reverse complement strand
ATCATGCCGTGGAAGCTGCTGGCCAACCCCGAGGCCTACATCTTCAACTGGCTGGTGGGGTACGGCGGTCTGCTGGGTCCGATCGCCGGCATCATGGTGGTGGACTACTGGCTGGTGCGACGCACGCAGCTGGACGTGCCGGACCTGTACCGCCCACGCGGTCGCTACGCCGGCACGAATCCGGTGGCCATGGTGGCGCTGCTGGCCGGCGTGGCGCCCAACATCGTCGGCTTCCTGCGCAGCGTGAAGGTGATGGCGGGCGGCCCCGACCTGTGGGACGCGATCTATCCCTATTCCTGGTTCACGGGGTTCATCGTGGCGGCGATCGTGTACCGGCAAGGCATGCGCCGAAGCCGGTTTGGCGCAATGTGAGAGGGGATCGGATTGCCCGTCAGGCGGAGGCGTTGGAGACGGCGCGCCACTGCTCCATCACGCCAAGTTCGAGCGCCCACCGATCGATGTAGTCACGATCAATCCGCTCGCGCATGACCCGAAGGCAGGTGCTTGTCGGAACCGCCAGCAGCGAAGTAGCGCAACTTCATCAGGATGATGTCTTCCGGCGATGCCACCGGAACGGACACGCCTTCGGCAAGCGGCACCTGACGAACACGATCAAATCGACTCGCGTTGAACCTGGATGGCTCCGGAATCATGAAGTCGACCTTCATGGCACTCGGCACATGGATCAGGTTGAATTGTCCAAAAGCGATCAGCGCCTCGCGCATCGCTGACTCACTCAGATAGAGCAAGCGCCTTCAAGTGGGGCGGCCGAAGATCCGTGACCAGATCCACATCGATGGTCGATCGATACTCGCCATATGCCATCGAACCCATCGACCCGGTGACGAAGTGTCGGATGCCCAGACAGGTCAACTGGCCCGACACGAGTCGCAGCAGGTCACGAGGACCCACGGCCCATCCTTCGGATCACCTCGGCACGCACCTGCGCGTCGGACCAGTCCGGGCAATCGGTGCGCACGATGTGCGTGATGCTCTGGCGGGCCTCGATCACCATGCGATTGGCCAGGTCCCATTTCTGGGCAGGCGTCAACGCACGCAAGGCCGCCTCGGAGATGGGATCAAGCAGCTCGATTCGACGTGGGTCGACAATCACGCATCCAGTCTAGGGTGCAGGCTGGCAGCCTCGGGCGACGAGGCGGAATTTCCTGAATGTTTCGACAAGCCACACCGCTCGAGCAACTCTTCCTCCAGGTCTGGCGACCACGGTCTGAGCCGCGCCTCAAGCCCTGCGACTGACCCAGCAGAATTCGTCGCCGCGTGACAGCAGCTCGCCGGAGCGTCTGGTGAAGAAGCGGTCGACGGCACGCACCACGCCGGGCCAGGCGCTGGAGTAGTCGTGGCCGCAGAACCAGCCGCCGCGCTTCACCTTGGGGTACCACGCCTCCAGATCGGCGGCCACGGCGGCGAACTCGTGCGCGGCGTCGATGAACACCGCATCCAGCGATCCGTCCGCGAAGGTGGCAGCCGCCTCCAGTGAAGGCAGGCGCAAGGCAGTGAACCGGTCGGCCACTGGCGACAGGTTGGCGGTGAACTCCTCGAAGAGCGTCCCCTGACGAATGCTGTCCACCGATGCGTGCTCGCTGCTGCCCTGCCAGGTGTCCACCGCCACGATCCGGAAATCGCGTCGCTGCCGGATGGCTTCCACCGTCAGGAACGCCAGACTCTGTCCCTTCCACGATCCCACCTCCACGAAGGTGCCACCAGCCGGCGTCTGCTGCACCAGCATGGTGTAGAGCCTGGGGAAGGTGAACCACCCTTCGATGCTCTCGAAGAAGTGCTCCATGGCGACAGCCTAGCGGCGCTTCGGTCCCGAAGACGGCTTGCGCGGTGGACGCCCCCAGACACCCGCGATGTCCGGGTCGGCCTGAAGGCCCATGGCGCCCAGGACCTCGGCATCCACCGGACCCACCGGCACCGTCATGGCATGGGGGTGCCGCGTCAGCATGGCGCGAAGGTGCTCCTGACCCGCGTCCGAGGCCTGGAAGAGGATCACGTCCGCCTTCGCGGGATCGGCGGGATCCATGATCGGAAGGCGCGACTCAAGTCCGGCTCGCTGCAGCAGCTCGCTGGCGCCGTGTGTCAAGGCCTCGGCGTTGGGCCATCCCGGGCCCTGGTCGCGAAGCACCCGAAGTCGGGGCAGATCCACCAGATCGGCCAGCATGCGGCCGGAGACTGTGGGCGCGGCCACCAGCGTGAGCTGCTCCTTCCGCAGGTGCAGCAGCTGCACCGCCTCGTAGGCGGCGACGCGTTGCATGAGGCCAGTCCGGTCGCCCGAAGCATCGATCAACCTGGTTCGCGGGTCATGCCGCACGTGGAACATGTCCGGCAGCGAGGCTCCGCGCACCATGGCCAGAAGATGGCCAGCCATGGTCTCTGGCGCCATGGTCTGCTCGTAGTGCGCCCTTCCCGCCGATCCGAGAGCCATGCAGCGATCGGGTTCCTTCAGCAGTTCGCGGGCCCTCTCCACGGCCTCGGCGGTCGAGCCATAGCTGCACAGATGCACGCCATCGTCGGCCAGCAGGCCCAGGCCAGCCTCGGGCGCCAGCCGGTCGGTGAGCAGGGCGCCGCCCACCTGCAGCACCTCCAGCACCCGGAGATTCAGGTCGCCGTTCAGGCTGCAGTTCAGGCTCAGTTGCGAAGCGGCATGCAGGCGCCGTGAATCCTCGTTGGTCGCCTGCAGCACCTGCAGAGGCAGTCCAGCCTGCAGCAGTCCTCGGCAGACGCCTGCACGGCGGACATGGAAATAGTGGACCGAGCCCACCATGGTGAAGCGGCGATCGAACGCCGAGCCGCACCGAACCGGGCTGCGGGCCACGTTCAGTCCCGGCAGCCAGACCACTTCGCCCAACCCGGCCTCCAGAAGGAAGTGCGCGTGCTGACGCGTGTAGTCCAGGCCGATGGCCGCGAAGCGCTCGGATGCCGCGTACTCGATCACGCCCGAGATGGCGCCCGCGCGGTGGTGCGTGTCGCCCACCACCAGCACGGCCGGGCACTTCAGGGCCTGCAGGTTCGCGGGGCGGCACTCGGCGGTGGCGTCGGTGCGCACCACCACCAGATCCGGACGCCAGGCGATGGGCAACCGCTCCAGGACCGCCAGGGCATCCACGGCCCCGATGGGCGTGTTGATGGAGACAAGCCGTCCATCCTGCACCCGGTCCGGATAGCGAGGCCCCGCAACCACCTGATCGGCGGCCAGGGGCGGAGGCGGGATGTAGTCGGGCGGACTCTGCGTGAAATGCAGGATGCGCATGGGCTGGGCGCCGCCGCTCACCCCTCGAACACCTCATCCACCAGGTCGAGCGCCCGGTCGATGATGCCGAAGCCGTC
>RFOC01000223.1 GCA_009926815.1 Planctomycetota bacterium | reverse complement strand
GCCGGCATCGCGGCATCCGAGCTCAACCGAGCCATCCTGGAGCGGTTCCGTGCCGTCGGCATCCAGATCCCGTTCCCGCAGCGGGAGGTCCGGCTGCTGGGCTCGGCCGGTGGCTGAGAGTTCCCGGCTCGCCGGTTGACGGCTCCGCTGACGCGGAGATCCCCCGGTCGGTTCCTATCCTGCCCGCATGCCAGCCGTCCGCCTGCATGACACGCTCACCGGCTCGGTCCGCGAGATCGAGCCGATCGCCGGCCCGCAAGGTCCCGTCACCTTCTACAGCTGCGGGCCCACGGTCTATGACGACGCGCACATCGGCAACTTCCGCAGCTTCCTGAACGCGGATCTGCTGCGTCGCACCATCGAGCTCACCGGCGTGCCGGTGCGGCACGTGATGAACATCACGGATGTCGGTCACATGACGGATGACGCCCAGGCCGATGGGGGCGGAGAGGACAAGATGGCGGTGGCAGGTCGTCGACTGGCCGAGGCGAAGAAGTCCGGACAGCTTCCCGCGGGGGCGGACATCGACCCCTCCGATCCACTGGCCATCGCCAACTTCTACGCCGACCGCTTCCTGCAGGATGCCCGCCTGCTGGGCCTGAAGGTGGCGGACGAGGTGCAATCCGATCCCTCGATCATGCCTCGCCCGACCCGGTGGATTCCCCAGATGATCGACATGGTTCGACGTCTGATCGACCGGGGTCATGCCTACGTGGCGGGTGATGGCGTGGTCTACTTCGACGTTCGCAGCTTTCCCGACTACGGCCGGCTCAGTGGCAACACGCTGGATCAGTTGCGGGAGGGTCAGGGGGGCCGCGTGAGTGCCGCGAACCAGGCCAACAAGCGTCATCCGGCCGACTTCATGCTGTGGAAGCCCGATCCAGCCCACCTGATGAAGTGGGACTCGCCCTGGGGCCCCGGCTATCCGGGTTGGCACCTGGAGTGCAGCGCCATGGCCGCGGGCCTGCTTGGCGAGCAGATCGACCTCCATTCCGGTGGCGAGGACAACATCTTCCCGCACCATGAGTGCGAGATTGCGCAGAGCCGGTGCTGCCACGGCGGCCCCGCGTTCGCCCGCCACTGGTTCCACACGCGCCACCTCATGGTGGAGGGGCAGAAGATGTCCAAGAGCAAGGGCAACTTCTTCACCGCGCGCGATCTCTTCGCCAAGGGCGTCACGCCAGCGGCGCTGCGGCTGGAACTGGTTCGCACGCACTACCGGGTGAACGCCAACTTCACGTTGCAGGGGCTGGCCGATGGCCAGCGCATGATCGATCGTTGGGCAAGGCATGCCGAGTCGCTCGCGTCCGCGATCGAGGGCCTTCGATCCACGGGTGCCGCCGCCGCGGCGGCACGACATGCGGCGGCGGCTTCCGGCCCCTTGGAGCGGGCCGTGGAGGATTTTGGTGCCGCGCTCCGCGATGACCTGAACGTGGCCCGCGCCATCGCCACCCTGAACGAGGCCCTGGCCAAGGACCATGCGGACGCCTGCCCAGCCCGGGAGTTGGCGGCCCTGCGGCGCATGGACACGGTGCTCGGAGTGCTGGACCGCAACGCGCCGGTGGCCAGCAAGGCGTCCGAGGATCTGGAGGCGCGGGTGACGGAACTCCTGTCCCGTCGCGCGGCGGCACGAGCCGCCAGGGACTGGGCAGCCAGCGATCGCGTCCGTGACGAACTGCAGGCCCTGGGCGTGCAGGTGAAGGACGGTCCCTCGGGCACCACATGGACGCGCGTGGTCCGGTGACGGATCGACGGGTTCGCGGCGGTGCGCAGGCAGGTACGCTGCTCGCGTCATGGGCGTCTCCATCCTCATCCTGACCAAGAACGAGGAGCCCAACATCGGCGCGTGCATCGAGGCCCTCGCGGGTTTCGACGACATCGTCGTGCTCGACAGCCTGAGCGGTGACCAGACGCGGGAGATCGCCCGCAACCTGGGTGCCCGCGTGGTCGAGCGGCCCTTCGACAACTGGGCGGCCCATCAGAACTGGGCCATGGAGAACATCCAGTTCAGGAACCCGTGGGTGTTCTATCTGGACGCCGACGAGCGGATGACGCCGGAACTTCGGAGGGAGATCGAGGGAATCGCGGCCGATCCGACCCGTCCCGAGGCGGCGTGGTTCTGTGGCCGTCGCAACTTCTTCATGGGGAAGTGGATCCGTCACGCCATGCCTCCGGGCATGATCATGCGGTTCTTCCGCCCGGAGCGGATCCGATTCGAGCGCCTGGTCAATCCCGTGCCGAAGGTGGATGGACCGGTGGGCTACCTGACCCACATGTTCGACCACCACAACTTCTCCAAGGGGCTCACGGAGTGGTTCGACAAGCACAACCGCTACAGCCTGTTCGAGGCCATGGAGGGCATGAAGGTGCTCGACAGTCCCGCCGTCCTTGGCGGGCTTTTCGCCTCGGATCGGTTCGCCCGGCGGCTCGCGCTGAAGGAGCTGAGCTTTCGCATGCCCTTCCGGCCCACGCTCAAGTTCCTGTGGATGTACGTGCTCAAGCGAGGCTTCCTGGATGGCCGGGCGGGCTACGTCTACTGCCGCCTGCAGGCGATCTATGAGTGCATGATCGTGCTCAAGATGCGCGAGATCCAGCGTCACCGCCGCGGCCTGCCCACCTGACGCACCGGGTTCCGGGCCTGGACGCAAAAGCACCGCAGGCGAAGCCGAATGGCCTCGCCTGCGGGTGGATTCGTGATGAACGATTCGTCTCAGGCCCGGCGACGACGAGCCATGACCAGGCCGCCGGCGATCAGGACCAGAGCCGACGGAGCGGGGACCACGGTGTATTCGCCGATCAGCGCGCCGTCACCGGAGCCGCTGATGGTGCCCACAGTCAGCAGGCCGGCCGGAGAGTTGGCCGAGTTGCTGATGGCCGCCAGAAGCAGGTCGCCGTCGTTGGCGCCGTAGGACACCTGAATCAGCGTGGGTGCCGGGGTCAGGTCACTGACGCTCCAGCTTGCATCCTCAAGAGCGCTCTCGATGGCGTACGCGCTGCCGGACTTGTTGGGGTTGATCACCGAGAAGGAGGAGGTGCCCTCACCCTTGAGCAGGACGAGGCCGCCCTTGCTGATCTCGATGGACCAGTCGGAGGTCACCGACCCGGCCAGTGCCGAGGCCTCATCATCGATGTCCAGGGTGATGGTGATCTTGGCTCCGTCATGGCTCGCGTAGAGCCCCGAGCCGAACGAGTCTGCGGAGACGGTGAGAGAGACGATGCCGGCGAGCGACGAACCCGTCAGGCTGGCGGCGGCGGCGATTCCGAGGATGGTGCTGAACTTCTTCATGACTTTTCCCTTTTTCCCTTTTTCTGGATGCTGAATTGTGGTTGTGCTGGTTTGAACGACAGTGATG
>RFOC01000222.1 GCA_009926815.1 Planctomycetota bacterium | reverse complement strand
CAACCCTCACTCCGTCGCCTGGCGAGGGCGAGTTCGTGGTCGAGACCTTCTACAACGTCCAGGTCACGCCCTGGCTGGGCATCCAGCCGGACCTGCAGTACATCCACCAACCCTCGTCGGTTCCCGAGGCGGACATCGCCGGTGCGTGGATCCTGACCTTCCGCGTGTCGGTCAACTTCTAGGGGGTCACTCCACCACGCCGTAGACCAGCAGGTCGGCGTTGGAGGGCAGCGTGACCGCTCGGGGTGGCTCGCCGGGCGCCGCCGGTTCGGGTCGCTGGATCTGGTAGGGGCGACCCTGACTGTCGACCGCGGTCAGCCGCACCGGGATCAGGAAGACGCCCTTCATGCCCGCGGCAGGCGTGAGCCGGACCACGCCCATCACGCTCGACCCGTCGGCGCGCTGCTCCACCAGCTCGGCGCTGAAGCGCGGATCCAGACTCTGGGCCGAGGTCAGCCGGTTCGAGACCATCTTCTTCACCTCGATCTCGAAGGTGCCGGAACCACCCGCCGGCACCACGCCTGCGTTGGTGCGGAACTCGGCGATGTCCAGTCCGGGCAGGATCCGGGTGCACGCGTGACGCACGCGCACGTCGACCAGCCTGGCATCCGGTCGATCCGTCTCGATGATGAGGTACTTCGGCACCTGCTCGCAGGGTTCGCCTGGCAGGTCGAAGTCCACCTCGTATTCGGTCCTCGGCGCATCACTGGCCGGATCGAAGCCGCGGAACCGGACCGGCTGACCCTGCACGCTTCGCAGGGAGAAGGGCTTGCCGTCCGCGCTCCGCACCAGGGCCATGCCCTTGAGTCTCGAGGGATCCTCCGCGGCATCCACGTAGGGTTGCGGATTGCCCTTCGCGTCCGGAACCAGCACGCGGATGGCGTAGGCCACCTCGGCCTTCATCTCCAGGGTGATCGGGGCGTCCTGGTTCTCCACCAGGATCCTCACGTTGGCCGACTTGCGGCCGGTGCTCGACACCTTCATCTTCACCGGAACCTCGAGCGTGCCTCCGGCGGGAATCGTCTTGCCCGTGATCTCCAGCGTGGTGCACTGGCAACTGGGCACCGTGTGGAGCACCTTGCGAGGCGAGCCGGACTGGTTCACCAGCGTGAAGGTGCCCTCGAGCGTCGAGTGCGGCGGGACCACGCCGAAGTCGAATCCGAAGGGGGCACCGAGCACCTGGGCCGAGGGGGGCATCGCGGGACCCGAGTAGGGGCGGCCCTTGGCGGAGGGGGCATCACCTGCACCGGCCAGTGATCCGGCCAGCACAAGCATGAGCAGGGGAAGCAGTCGGGCCATGAGGGCATCGTACGGATGCCGCATGGCGACCGGTTCGGCGGGTCCGGTGGTCCGGACCTAGATTCCGCACCATGCGAGCCATCGAGATCCTTGGGCAGGGCAGTCCGGTCGCCGACAACGTGCGTTACACGCGTGATCGCCCGGCACCCTCCGCCGGTCCTGGCGAGGCGCTCGTCCGCACGGAATGTGCGGCGCTCAATCACCTGGATCTCTGGGTGGGGCGAGGCCTTCCCGGCCTGGACACGCGATTCCCCACCGTGAGCGGATCGGACGGCGCGGGCGTGGTGGAGTCGGTCGGCGCCGGCGTGGATCCCGCGTGGATCGGCCGCCGCGTGCTGCTCAACGCCGCCATCTTCAAGACGCCGCCGGGACATCCCGACGCCGCGGCCGCCGGCGAGGACATCCACATGATCGGCGAGCACTCCCCGGGCACCATGGCGGAGTTCTTCGTGGCGCCGGTCGCCAACCTGCTTCCCGTGGGTCAGGCCGATCCGCATCAGGCCACCGCCTTTGGCCTGACGCACCTGACGGCCTGGCGCATGCTGGTCACGCGGGCAGCCGTGCAGCCGGGCGAGACGGTCCTGATCACCGGAATCGGCGGCGGCGTGGCCCTGGCGGCGCTTGGGCTGGCCAGGCATCTGGGCTGCCGCACCATCGTGACCAGTCGTCACGCATCGAAGATCGACCGGGCCCGTGCGCTGGGCGCCGATGCGGGCGTGGTCGACGAGGGTTCCGACTGGTCCCGTGCCGTCCGGAGCCTGACCGGCAAGCGGGGGGTGGACGTGATCATCGACTCGATCGGCGGCCGTGTCCTGCAGTCGGGGATCCGCAGCCTGGCAAGGTCGGGACGCTTCGTGACCTGTGGCTGCACCACGGCCCAGCTCGGGGAACTGGATCTGACGAGGGTCTTCTGGAACCAGCTCTCCGTGCTGGGAAGCACCATGGGCACCATGGAGGAGTTCCGCGCGGTCACCAGCCTGCTGTTGCGAGGGCTGGTCCGTCCCGTCATCGACACCGTGCTGCCGCCAGAGCAGGGGGCCGAGGCCTATCGGCGACTCGAATCGGGCGACCAGTTCGGCAAGGTGCTGGTGGACTGGACAAAGTCTCCAGTTGGGTCTTGATTCGCGGCCAGCCTTGCGTCACCATGAACGTTCCATGACCGCCGTCGCCGAACCCGTCGTCCAGATTGCGTCGCCGCAGTCCCGGCCACTTCCACCGTTTGCCGTCGTGCTTCACAACGATGACGTGAACGAGATGGGGCGGGTGGTGGATGTTCTGGTTGAGATCGTCCGCCTGCAGTTACAGGACGCATTCGGATTGACGCTCGAGGCCCATAACGAAGGCGAAGCCATCGTTTGTCGGACTCATCGGGAGCGAGCGGAGTTTTTGCGGGACCAATTGCTTTCCAAGGGTCTGACCGCCTCCATCGAGCGTATCTAGGAGCGGGAACCTCGTTTCCCGGTCGGCTCGCGTTCTGTCACGAGGCCCGTGGGGTGCTCCGGACCGCCCGGACTCCAGCCACTTGGCTCGAAGAGGTAGGAAAACCCGTCCCGAAGTCGTGAATTTGCTTTTGGAAGGGTGTCAAGTTGGGGTTATGTTGAGTCGACCTACTTGATGGCTGATCCCCCTGCGCTCGATTCACGTTCAGGCTGCGTCGCCTGGACAGGGCCCAGAGGGAACGACAGCGAACACCTCAAGAGGAGGATCGAGAACATGGTGCGTCAGCGTTCGAACAAGTTTGTGCTGGCCTCGGCAGTTGGAGCCGTGGTCGGTCTGGGCACGACGGCCTTCGGCCAGTGCGTGTTCTTCTCCAACGCGGAATGTGACCTGGTCGACAGCGTTTGGGGCCCCTACAACAACCAGGACGGTTCGGTCACCAAGGATCCGAACAGCCTGATTGACACGGCCACGCCGGTTCTCGTCGATCAGAACGGCAACCTGCTGGCGATCTCGCAGGGCCAGACCGTGAAGGTCAACGGCGTCCTGGGTCGCTGGCCGTCCAGCGCGGCCTCGGGCACCGCTGCAGCCGGCGGCGTCGATTCCGACACCGACTGGTACA
>RFOC01000221.1 GCA_009926815.1 Planctomycetota bacterium | reverse complement strand
CGCCGCCGTTTCGGGTCCAGCCCGCCGGATAGACGCCGTCGAAGGCGAAGCCGATCGTCACCGTCTGGTCCTTCAGGAGCGGCCTGGCCGGCGTGAAGACCCAGAGTCCCGCGCGATCCTCGACCGTGGGCGGGGCATCCATCGCATCCTTCTTCATGGGCTCGAGCGGCTGGCCATCGAGCGTCCACTTGATGTTGCGCCAGTGCAGGCCCTGGGTGAGGGGAATCTGGGCCATCGGCGCCTCGTGTGGATTCCGCAGCACGTAGGTGCCCTCGACACGCAGGCTGCGGTCGATCGGATCGATGTCCACGCTGCCGCTCACCTTGGCCAGCGCAGGAAGCGGCGCATCGCGGAAACTGGCGTCGTTGCGCCGCCAGTAGTCGCGGCCCTGCCGCTCGGCGATCGCGCCCTGGAAGCCGTTGCGCGCGCTGATCCAGTTGTACATGCCAAGGCCGATCACCAGCGCCAGCAGCGGCGAGAGCCGCAGCAGCGAGACGCCCACCTGCCGGGGACGCAGACGGTCGATCACGCGCTGCCAGTCCATGCTGCGGCGCGGGTGCACGGCGGCCGCTCCCAGCAGGAAGAGCGCGGACAGCGAGAGCACGAAGGCGCGGTTGGCCACGATGGAAGGACGCAGGAACTCCAGCCGGTCCAGGTCGCTCCAGACCAGCGTGCTCCACATGTGCCAGTTGCCGACCCAGGTGAGGTAACCGAACTGCTGCGCAAAGCCCGTGGCGATGAGCACGCCCAGTCCGATCGCGTAGGTGGCGTAGCGATTGCGCACCACCCCCTGCACGAGGGCCACGAACGAGCACCACAGCACGATGGTGGGGGTCAGCACCAGTCCCCACAGCTGCACGAAACGCATGAACTCGAAGGGCGGCCAGATGCTGGTCCAGAAGAACTGGATGAGCAGCACGATCACGCAGCCCAGCATCGTGGCGGCCATCAGCACCAGCGCCAGCGCGGCGTTGGCCAGGATCTTGCCGACCATCAGGCTGGGCGTGCGCACGGCGCTGCTGCGGAGAAGCCCCGCGAAACCAAGCCGCTCCTCGCGAACCATGCTCTCCACGGTGTAGAAGAGCGTCAGGAAGAGCAGCAGCAGCGTCAGCGTGTTGAAGGCGCTGGTGGCGAGCGCGCCGGTGGTGAACAGGGGCCCCGTGCCAAGCCAGCGGGTGCTTGCCGTGCTGCTTCCGACCACCTGCAGGATGATCAGCGGCGCGAACAGCCACACGCCTGGACTGCGGAGCAGGATGCGGAGCTCGTTGCGGAGCACGGCGCGAAGCCCGGCGATGAAGCCCGGGGCCTGCGTGCGCATCTGCATCCGGTCGAGACGGAGCCGGGACTCCGCCACCATCGGTGCCGGGGGAGCGACGGGAGCCGCCCGCAACGCGGCGATGGCCTGCTGCACACCAGCGGCAGCCAGGGCAACCTCGCCGGGACGCACGCGGCGGCGGAAGAGCGTGCGCGCCGTCACGGGCACGGCCAGCAGTCCGATGGCGCACCACATCACTCGGCTGATGGCGAACGCCGCATCCATGCTCACGGGCTGCGTGTTGTAGAAGTCCACGCCGCGATCGGCCTTGAGCCAGGTCTCGCTCAGCCAGCGGTTGCCCGCCGGGTCGAGCAGCATGAGGGCGCGGTTGGCCCACACGGGCAGCCACTCGGGACTCCAGCCCCACAGGAACAGCGCTCCACCGATCAGGATGACCAGGGGCAGCAGGAACACCAGGATGGGTGCGCGCGACCACGCGCCCAGCAGCATGCTTCCCCCCGCCATGGGCAGCAGCAGCGGCAGGCTGAAGAGGATCGCGGGCCAGACGTAGTTCCACAGGGCGAACGGTCCGCGGTCCTTGTCAGGGTTGTCCACGGGCCAGAACTCGAAGAACGCCATCTGCATCACCACCCAGAGGGCCACGATCGCCAGCAGCGGGATCACCGCGCCAAGGAACCGGCCCGCCACGTACTCCAGTGGCGTCAGTCGCGTGCCGAGCAGCACCCGGTCCACCTTGCGATCGATGTCCTGCAGCAGCGGAAGTCCCACGGCGATGGCGGCGAAGAACGGCAGGAAGAGCCCCAGCACCGCGCTGTCGATGAATGCCGCGTTGAACTGCGAGTTCAACCACGCCTGCTTGCCTCCCGCGGTCACGTCGCCAGCCTGGACCCGAAGGTCCACCACCACGAAAAGGAAGGCGAACAGCAGCAGCAGGATCACCAGCGTGATCCACAGCGGCCGGCGCCACGCGGTGCGCAAGTCCACCGCCGCCACGGAGAGCGTTCGTGCCAGGTTCACGCCGCGGCTCCAGCGTTGGCGATCGGGCCGCGGATCACGTCCATGTAGGCATCCTCGAGCGTGGCCGGCACGGCGCGGAATCCGCCCGGCACCGCGACCGCACCGTCGTGCACCGCCACCCGCACGCGATTGGTGACACCCTCGACCAGGATGGCGCTCAGCACGCGGTGCGTGGCCGTGAAGGCGGCGAGCTCCTCGTCGCGCACGAAGCCCTCGAAGACGTGCCCCTCGATGCCCTCGCGCGCCTTCGCGGGCGTGGTGTGGGCCATGACCATGCCGCTGCGGATGATCGCCATGCGCGGGCACAGCGTGGCCACATCCTCGACGATGTGCGTGCTCAGCACCACGATGCGGTCCTTGCCCAGTTCCGCCAGCAGCCGGTAGAACCGGTGACGCTCCTCGGGATCGAGGCCCGCCGTGGGTTCGTCCACGATGATCAGGCGCGGCGAGCCCGCCACGGCCTGAGCCAGGCCCAGCCGCTGCCGCATGCCGCCGGAATAGCCGCCCACCTTGCGCTTCGCCGCGTGCCCCAGGTTCACGCGCTCCAGCAGCTCCTCGGCCAGCTTGCGGCGACCCTGCGGTGCATCGACACCCTTGAGCTTCAGCATGAGCATGAGCATCTTCAGGCCGCTCAGCTCCGGGTAGAAGCCGAACTCCTGCGGCAGGTAACCGAGCGAGCGGCGCACGACCGAGGGATCCGTGACGATGTCCTGGCCATCGAGCGTGATGGTGCCGGCCGTGGGCTGCAGAAGGCCCGCGGTGATGGTCATGAGCGTGCTCTTGCCGGCGCCGTTGGGGCCAAGCAGGCCGAAGAGGCCGTTGGGGATGTCGAGCGACACCCCCTTCAGCGCGGTGACGGGGCCAGGGTAGATCTTCAGAAGGTCGCGGATCTGGAGCATGATGGGTTCCTCACTTGCCTGCGGCGCGAATGTTCACGCGCGCGTTGCTGGTGTCGATGGTGGCCTTCGCCTTCGTACCGTCGCCGATGGTGATGGTTGCATCACCGTCTCCGTGCTTCACCTTGGTCGAGGTGCCGGCGGTCACGTTCGTCTCGATGCTGCCGTTGCTGGTCTCGGCGTGCACGGTGCCCTGCCAGGCGGCCGGCAGCGCGAGTTCCACGCGGCCAT
>RFOC01000023.1 GCA_009926815.1 Planctomycetota bacterium | reverse complement strand
CCTGCATGGCGGTCATGGCCTGCACCGCCGCGCGGGCTCCAGCCACGGTGGTCACGATGGGCACCCCACTGCGCACCGCCTGGGCACGGATCCGGCCCTCATCCGTCTCGGCCCCCTTGCGGGTGGGCGTGTTCAGGATCAGGTGGACCTGCCCGTTGCGGATGAGGTCGAGCACGTTGGGGCGGGCGCCTTCGGAGATCTTGGGCAGCTTCTGCGTGGGCACCCCCTCGGCGCTCAGGGCCGCGTGGGTGCCGCCCGAGGCGTACACGGTGAAGCCGATGCGCACCAGGTTGCGGGCGATCTCGGAGGCATGTCTCTTGTCGCCGTCGCGCAGGGAAAGGAACACGTTGCCCTTCACGGGCAGCATCACCCCCGCGGCCATCTGCGCCTTGGCGAAGGCGATCGGCAGGCTGCGGTCGGCGCCCATCACCTCGCCGGTGCTCCGCATCTCGGGACCCAGGATCACGTCCACGCCGGGGAACTTGCCGAACGGGAAGACGCTCTCCTTCACCGCGTAGAAGCCCGTCTCGCCGGACTCCTGCACGCCCAGCTGGTCGAGCGACGCGCCCATCATGACGCGGGCCGCGAGCCGGGCGTAGGGCACGCCCTTGGCCTTGCTCACGAAGGGCACGGTGCGGCTGGCGCGCGGGTTCACCTCGAGCACGAAGACCTGGTCGTCCTTCACCGCCATCTGCACGTTCATGAGGCCGCGCACGCGCAGGCGCCGGGCCATGGCCACCGCCTGATCGCGGATGCGGCGCACGATGGACGCGGGCAGCGAGTAGTGCGGCAGGGTGCAGGTGCTGTCACCGCTGTGGATGCCCGCCTCCTCGATGTGCTCCATGACCCCGCACACCACGGCGCGGGGCCGCTCGCTGCGCTGGGGCAGCAGTGGCGTGCGGCTGCGCTCGTCGGGCTCGAAGTCCGCGAGCACGTCCACGTCCACCTCGATGGCGTCGTTGAGGAAGCGGTCGATGAGCACCGGCGCATCCGCAAGCTCGCTGGCGATCACCGCGCTGCCCATGTAGCGGCGCAGGCTCTCCGCATCGAAGCAGGTCTCAATGCCGCGGCCACCGAGCACGTAGCTGGGCCGCACCAGCACCGGGTAGCCGATGCGGTCGGCGATCTCCACCGCCTGCTCCAGACCTCGCGCGATGCCGCTCTCGGGCTGCTTCAGGCCCAGCTCGTCGATCATGGCCTTGAACCGGTCCCGGTCCTCGGCCTCGTCGATGCTGCTGACGCCCGTGCCGATGAGCGGCACGCCCGCCTTCACCAGGCCGTGCGCCAGGTTGAGGGGCGTCTGCCCACCGAACTGCGCAATGACGCCGGCCACCGCGCCGCTGCGGCCAGGCACGTCCGTGCCGCCGCCGTTGAGCCGCTCGACCACGTTCAGCACGTCCTCGAGCGTCAGCGGCTCGAAGAAGAGCAGGTCGCTGGTGTCGTAGTCGGTGCTGACCGTCTCCGGATTGGAGTTGATCATCACGCTCTCCAGGCCCATGTCCTCGCAGGCGAAGGCGGCCTGGCAGCAGCAGTAGTCGAACTCGATGCCCTGGCCGATGCGGTTGGGGCCGCCGCCCAGGATGACGATCTTCCGCGTGGGGCTGATGCGGATCTCGTCGTCCGTCACGGGCTTGCCATCGACCAGCCTCGGCGTCTCGTAGGTGCTGTAGAAGTAGGGCGTGGCGGCCTCGAACTCGGCCGCGCAGGTGTCCACCAGCTTGTAGACCGGCTCGATGCCGAGCCTCTTGCGGTGGGCCCGCACCTGCAGGATGGTGTCGCTGGTGATGGCGCCGAGGTACAGGTTGGCCAGCTGGGCGTCGCTGAAGCCGCGCCGCTTCGCCTCGAGCAGCGTCGGAGCGGGCACCTGATCCAGCTTCGCGAAGCCGCAGAGCGCGTCCTCGAACTCCACGATCTGGCGGATCTGATCGATGAACCACCGGTCGTAGCCGCTCAGCTCATGGATGCGGTCGTCGCTCCATCCGCTGCGGATGGCGTAGCGCACGTAGTACAGGCGACCCTGGCTGGGCACGCTCAGCTTGCGGCTGAGGGTCTCCTCCGGGATCGGCCAGGGCGCCTCCTCGCCGTCGGTCGCCGTGGTCCGCCGCCCCTCCAGCCAACGGTCGTTGCGGTCCAGGCCCAGTCCGAACCGCTTCACCTCCATGCTGCGGATGGCCTTCTGCAGCGCTTCCTGGAAGGTGCGGCCGATGCTCATGGCCTCGCCCACGCTCTTCATCTGGGTGGTGAGCCGCTCGTCGGCCTCGGGGAACTTCTCGAAGGTCCAGCGCGGCATCTTCACCACCACGTAGTCGATGCTGGGCTCGAAGCAGGCGCTGGTGGTGCCCACCACGTCGTTCCGCAGCTCGTCCAGCGTGTAGCCGACCGCCAGCTTGGCGGCGATGCGCGCAATGGGGAAGCCCGTGGCCTTGCTGGCCAGCGCGCTGCTGCGGCTGACGCGCGGATTCATCTCCACCACCACCATCTCGCCCGTGCGGGGGTCGATGGCGAACTGCACGTTGCTGCCACCGGTCTCCACGCCCACCGCGCGGATGATGGCGAAGGCCGCGTCGCGCATCCGCTGGTATTCCTTGTCCGAGAGCGTCTGGATGGGCGCCACCGTGATGCTGTCGCCGGTGTGCACGCCCATGGCGTCGATGTTCTCGATGCCGCACACCACGATGCAGTTGTCGCGGCGGTCCCGGATCACCTCCAGCTCGTACTCCTTCCAGCCCAGCACGCTCTGGTCGATCAGCACCTGACCGATCATGCTGGCCGCGATGCCGCGGCGCACGATCTCCTCCACCTCCTCCAGGTTCCACGCGATGCCGCCGCCGGTGCCACCCAGCGTGAACGCGGGACGGATGATGGCGGGCAGGCCGATGTCGGCCACGAAGGCGCGGGCCTCCTCCACGCTGGTCACGGTGCGCGACGTCGGCTGCCGCAGGCCCAGACCCTCGACGATGCGGCGGAAGGCCTCGCGGTCCTCGCCGCGGCGGATGGCCTCGCGATTGGCGCCGATCATGCGCACGCCGAGCGCCTCGAGCGTGCCGCTGTCGTGCAGGGCGCAGGCGCAGTTGAGCGCGGTCTGTCCGCCCAGCGTCGGCAGCAGCGCGTCGATGGGCGAACCCAGCTCCCGCTCGCGCTCGATGATCTTCCGCACCGCCTCCGGCGTGATCGGCTCCACGTAGGTGCGATCGCTCATGCCCGGGTCGGTCATGATCGTGGCGGGGTTGCTGTTCACCAGCACCACGCGGTAGCCCTCCTCGCGCAGGGCCTTGCACGCCTGCACGCCGGAGTAGTCGAATTCGCAGCCCTGTCCAATGACGATGGGGCCGCTGCCGATGATCAGGATGGTGTGGATGTCTTCGCGTCGGGGCATGGTGGGCGGCGCCGGGCCCGGCGCGGGCTCGGCGCAAACAGGCGGAGTGTAACGGCGGTCCGGGTAGAGTTGGCGTCCGTGATCGCCTCCATCGAAGGAGAACTTCTCTCGGCCGAGGAAGGCACGGCGCTGCTGCAGGTCGGTGCCCTCACCTACGAGATCCTGGTGCCGGCGGCGGACCTCGCGGCGCTGGCCGGGCAGCGAGGCGCCACCGTGCGGTTCGTGACCCTGCACTACCTGGAGGGTCAGGGCCAGGGCAGCAGTTTCTGGCCCAGGCTGATCGGATTCCGATCCGCCGAGGACCGGGACTTCTTCGAGCTGTTCACCACCGTCAAGGGCATCGGCGTGCGAAGGGCCCTGCGAGCCCTTCAGCGGCCCTTCGCCGAGGTGGCCACCGCCATCGCCCGCCGTGACGAGAAGGCGCTGACCGCCCTGCCCGAGGTGGGCAAGAAGATGGCGGAGAGCATCGTGGTCGAGCTCAAGGACAAGGTTGCCCGGTTCACGGCCTCGGCCTCGGGAGGCATGCCGATGGTCGCGGGTGGCGGCGTGGCCACGGTGTCGCTGGCCGGTGCCGCCGGGGATGCGGTGATCGTGCTGGTGCAGCTGGGCGAACCCCGCCCCCTGGCCGAACGACTGGTCGAGCGTGCGCTGCAGGTGGAGGGCGGCAAGGCGGAGGCGCAGGTGCTGGTGGCGGCCGCGCTGCGGATGCGCGGGTCCGTGTGATCCATGGCGGCGCGGGGTGCGCCGTCCTTCCCCTACATTCCACGCATGCGCTACGCCATGATCATGGCTGGTGGCAGCGGCACGCGGCTCTGGCCCATGAGCCGCAAGGCCATGCCCAAGCAGCTGCTGCCCTTCATCGGGGGGCGGAGCCTGCTGCAGATCGCGGGCGAGCGTCTCGAGGGCGTGGTGCCGCCGGAGCGTCGGCTGGTCTGCGCGGCCGACGGATACCGCGACCGCGTGCTGCACGCGATCCCGGAACTTCGGCCGGAGAACTGGCTGGGTGAGCCCACCGGACGCGACACGCTCAACGCGGTCGGATTCGCGGCCGCGGTGCTGGCGAAGCGCGACCCCGATGCGGTGTTCGCGGTGCTCACCAGCGATCACATCATCACGCCGCAGCAGGCCTTCGCGAATCGGCTCGCCGAGGGCTTCCGGCTGGTCGAGACCGATCCAAACCGCTTCGTCACCTTCGGCATCACCCCCACGTTCCCGGCGACGGGCTACGGCTATGTGGAACGGGGTCAGGAGATCGCCGGATTCGATCGGTGCTTCAGCGCGCTTCGGTTCGTGGAGAAGCCCGATCGCCAGCACGCCGAGCAGTACCTGGCCGCCGGCACGTTCAGCTGGAACAGCGGCATGTTCGTCTTCCACGCCGCGAAGTGCCTCGAGGCGATCGGCTGGTACAAGCCCGAGAGCGCCGCGGGCCTGAAGCGCATCGCGGACGCGTGGGACACGCCGGCCCGCGCCACCACCGTCGCCGAGGTCTATCCCACGCTTCCGAAGATCAGCGTGGACTACGCGCTGATGGAGCCCGCCAGCCAGGACGCCCGCCGCAGCATCGCGGTGGTGCCCATGCAGGTGCAATGGAAGGATGTGGGCAGCTGGCCCACGTGGGGCGAGACGCTGCAGGCGGATGCGCAGGGCAACCGTGGCAACGCGCGGATGCAGCACCTGCAGTCGCGGGGCGTGCTGGTGGCCAGCGACGACCCATCGCACACGGTCAGCGTGATTGGCCTCGAGGACGTGATCGTGGTGCACACCAGGGACGCCACGCTGGTCTGTCGCGCGGACCTGGCCGAGAAGGTCAAGGAGATCGCGGGGGCGGTGCCCCCCGAACTGCAGTGACTGGTCCGGTGCGGCGATTCCTGGCGGTCGATGTGGGCGGCAAGCGCACGGGACTGGCCCTGGGGGACACGCTGACGCGACTGGCCATGCCGATGGGTGTGCTCCAGGTTCCCAGGGGGCCCGCGCTGCTGGAGGCGTTGGTGAAGGCCGTGCGCGAGCACGCCCCCGATGGGATCGTGGTTGGCCTTCCGCTGAACATGGATGGCACCGAGGGAGGTTCCGCGAAGGAGGCCCGGGCCTTCGCCGCGGAACTGCAGGCACGCACGGGCCTGAACGTGCACCTGCAGGATGAGCGACTCACCACCTTCGATGCCGACCAGCGCATGGCTCGCAGTGGCCGCACGCATGCCCAGAAGAAGGAATTGCGTGACGCTCTGGCCGCGGCCGCGGTGCTGCAGGACTTCCTGGAGAGGCAACCTTAGGGACGGGCTCGACCCTGTTTCACGCCGCCGCTTCGCACGCGGCCCGATCGAGGTACCACCGGAGTTCACCACCGACCGGCTCGATGCCCAGGATCGGCAGTTCCAGGTAATCATCCTTGGCGGCCGCCACGCGCTTGAGCATGGGTCCCTTGCCGGCGCCCATCACCAGCACCGCCACGCAGCGCGCCGCATTCAGGGTGGGATAGGTCAGCGTGATGCGCGGCGGCGGCGTCACCGAGGGGCCTTCGCACAGGCCGACCATGCGGTCGCGAACCTTCAGCACGTCGGTGTGCGGAAACAGGCTGGCCGTGTGGCCATTGTCGCCCATGCCCAGCAGGACGAAGTCCAGCCGCTGCTGTCCATGGGGTCGCTGTCCAAGGGCCTCGCGCAGCGTGCGCTCGTAGGTCACGTCCGGCGTGGCGTCCTCCACCGGCATGGGATGCACGTTCTCCGCCGGGATGCCCGAGTGCTCCACCAGGATCTCGTGGATGTGCTTGTAGTTGTTCAGGTCGTCATCGAAGCCGATGCGTCGCTCGTCCACCATCCACAGGTGCGTCTGCGGCCAGGGCAATCCACGGAAGCGAGGATCGACCATGAGCTTCTCGTAGAAGGGGAAGGGTGTCTTGCCACCGCTGAGCGCCAGGTGGAAGGCGCCGTGCCGGGTCACGCAGGCCACGGCCTGCGCCATCAGGTCGGCGCCAAGGGCGTCGAAGACCTCCTCCGCGTCATGGTGCGCCTCGATCCGGCCTCGCAGGCGCGGGGCCTGGATCGGTGCGGTGGCCGGATCCGGTGGCAGCAGGTCGCTCATGCGGACGAAGGTAGCAGCCGTCGCGACGGAATCACGGCGGGTTGAACCAGGTGCGGCCATCGCGGGCCAGCAGCTCGTCGCTGGACGTCGGCCCCCACGATCCCTGCGCGTAGTTCGCGTGCGTGTCCTTTCGGATCGCGGCGCTGCGATCGTCCAGGAAGGGCATGATGGCGGACCATGCGCTCTCCACCTCCTGGCGGTGCTTGAAGAGGCTCTGGTCGCCGCGCATGGCGTCGACCATGAGCGGGCCGTACGCCTCCACCGCCTCCACGCCGAACGCCTTCGCGTAATCCATGGTCATCTCCACGTCCTGCAGCGCCATGGGTCCGGGCTTCTTGGCGGCGAATCGCATGCGGAAGCTCTCGCCCGGGGCGATCTCGATCACCATGCGGTTGCCCGACAGCGGTCCCGGAGCCACCTGACGGAACAGGTTCACCGCGGGTGGCTTGAACTGCACCACGATCTGCGTGCACTTGCGGGCCATGCGCTTGCCGGTGCGCACGTAGAACGGAACGCGCGCCCACCGCCAGTTCTCGAACTCCATGCGCAGGGCGGCGAAGGTCTCCGTGGTCGTGCCCGGCTGCACGCCCTTCAGCTCGTGGTAGGCCCCCTCGTCCGGGCCGGCCGCGTACTGGCCCAGCGAGGCGAATCGATCCAGCGTGCGGGTCCCGGGCACCTGCAAGGCGTCGATCACCTTGATCTTCTCCGCGCGGATGTGGTTGGCGCTGAAGTCGGTGGGCGGCTCCATGGCCACGAAGGCCAGGATCTGCATCAGGTGGCTCTGGATCATGTCGCGGATGGCGCCGGTCTGGTCGTAGAAGGCGATGCGCTGCCCCACACCCACCGTCTCGGCCGCGGTGATCTGCACGTGGTCGATGTAGCGATGGTTCCACACCGGCTCGAACACCGCGTTGGCGAAGCGGAACGCCAGCAGGCTCTGGACCACCTCCTTCCCCAGGTAGTGGTCGATGCGGTAGATCGCCTCCTCGTCGAACACGCGGCCAAGGGCCCGGTTCAGGCTGGCGGCGCTGGCATCGTCGTTGCCGAACGGCTTCTCCACGATGATCCGCTGCCATGTCCTGGAGGACTGGTCGATGCTGCACCAGCGGCGTCCCTCGGTCACCAGCCCCGCCGCACCGATCTGATCCACGATGGGCTCGTACAGCTCCGGCGCCACGCTCATGAAGAAGAGCACGTTCCCGCGACACTTCCGCTCGGCGTCCAGCTTCTGGATGCGGCCACCGATGCGACCGTAGGGCTCCGCGGTCGCGGCGTCGCCGGCCTCGTAGAAGATCCGCTCGCTGAACTTCCGCCAGGCGTCCGCATCGAAGCCCTTCACCTGCTTCGCCACCCACGGTTCCAGTTCCAGTCGCCACTGCTCGTCGGTCTTGCGCGTGCGACTCACGCCCAGGATGCAGGTGGACGGATGCAGCGTGCCCGCGCGCGCCATCTCGAACATGGCCGGCACCAGCTTGCGGTGGGTCAGGTCGCCGCTCGCACCCAGGATGACCAGCACGCAGGGATCGACCGTCTTGGTGGGCATGGACCGCAGGCTAGCCGCCGCCGGGCCTCAGGCCGCCCGCGATTTCCGCCGCGGCCCACTGCGTGGGCTCGAACCGTCGCCCACCGACATGCCCTCGCGAGGGTGATGCTTGCGCACCACGTCATGCAGCCGCGAGCGATCCACGTGGGTGTAGATCTGCGTGGTGTTGATGTCGCTGTGACCCAGGAGTTCCTGCACCACGCGCAGATCCGCGCCGCCGCCGAGCAGGTGCGTGGCGAAGCTGTGCCGAAGCGTGTGCGGATGCACATCGTGCAGCCGGGCCACGGCGGCGTACTTCTTGATGATCTGCCACACGGCCACACGCTCGATGGGCCGGCCGCTGAAGGAGAGGAACAGCCTGAAGCGGTCGCGACCATCCCGGAAGCGCGCCAGTCCGGGCCTGCACGCCTCCAGGTATCGGCCGATCGCCTTCACCGCGGGCTCGCCCAGCGGAACCAGTCGCTGCTTGTTGCCCTTGCCCAGCACCAGCACGCTCGCCAGCGTCTCGTTGAAGTCGTTCACCTTCAGCGTGCCCACCTCGCTGGCGCGCAGGCCGGCCGCGTACATGGTCTCCAGCATGGCCCGGTCGCGCTCCCAGAGGTCGCCATGCTCGGCGCTGGGTGCCTCCACCAGCGCCCGCATCTGCCGGGGCGTGAGCGTGCCGGGCAACCTCTTCCATCGGTGCGGTCGCTCGAGCAGCCGCGCAGGGTCTCGGTCGATCCGTCGCTCCGCATGCAGCCATCGGAAGAAGACGCGGATGGTCGCCAGATGCCGCGTGACCGTGCTCGCCTCCATGCCTCGCTCCTTGCGGAGCCGCTGCAGGTGGTCGGCCAGGTCCTGCATCCCCACCCTGGCGGGGTGCCTCACGCCACGCTTCCGCAGGTCCTCCGCCATCTGGCGAAGGTCGCGGCCGTAGACCTCGAGCGTGGCGGGACTCAGTCCCGTCTCGACCCGCGCCCAGGCCAGGAAATCACGCGCCCAGGTTTCGAACGGACTGGCTTCGGGCATGGGCGGTCACCGTCAGGGTGGTCACGCCCAGAGCCGCCACCCGGCGCGTGGCCGGCATGGGCTTGTCCAGCGTGCCGTACTGCCGCTCCATGTTCAGACGGTGGAAGGTGGCGCACCCATGCTGGCCGCCACAGCACATCGAGAACGCCTCTCGGGCGTTGGCCAGGGTGAACCGCTCGCTGCAGCGATGGTCACCCAGGTCGATGTAGGGGCAGAGACTCTTGTCTTGCATGGGTACGGCCTGTCCGGGAGCGACCTTCCTGCATCGGCAGGAGCCGCCCGAGGGCCACAAAGATAGGAAAATCCTCGGTTTGAAGCCAGCCACCGGGCCGCGAAGGCCTTCGTGGTCAGCGATATCCGATCGATCGCGGGAAGAAATGCAGGTTGCAGGCCTTCCGGGCCGCCTCCAGCGTGGCCTCGGCGGTCTCGTTGGCCCGGGCGCATCCCTTCCGCAGGATGTCCAGGATCAGGTCGTCGCGTCCCTCGAACTGGGCCCGCCGCTTCCGCATGGGCTCCAGCAGGTCGTTCAGGCACGCGGCCAGCTCCTTCTTCACGTGACCGTCGCCGATGTTGTCGCCGCGGGCATAGCGGTCCTTCAGTTCGGCCACGCGCGCCGCGTCCGGAATGAACGCCTCCACGTACTGGAAGAGCGCATTGTTCACGTCCCCGGGCTCGGTGGGGCTCTGCCGACCGGTGAAGATCTTCATCACCTTCTTCTCCACCTCCTTGGGTGGATCGCTGATGAAGATGGCGTTGCCCAGGCTCTTGCTCATCTTGTTCTTGCCGTCGATGCCGACCAGTCGGCCCACCTTGCCCACCTCGGCGCGCGGCACGGGGAACACGCCGCCCAGCTTCGCGTGGTCATGGTCCTCGGCATGCTCATCCACGCCGCAGTAGACCTGATTGAAGCGGCGGGCCACCTCGCGCGTCATCTCCAGGTGAGGCACCTGGTCCTCGCCCACGGGCACGCCCACCGGCCGGAACGAGAGGATGTCGCTGCACTGGCCCACGGCGTACAGCGGGAATCCGAAGCTGTAGGTCTCGCCCAGGTCCTTCACCTTGATCTCGTCCTTCAGCGTGGGGTTCCGCATCACGCGGTTGAAGGGCAGCAGCATGGCGAAGAGGAAGCAGAGCTCGTGGATCGCGGGGATCTCGCTCTGCAGGAACACCGTGGCGGCGTCGGGATCGATGCCCATGGCCAGGTAGTCGCGCACGATCTCCAGGCAGTCCGAGCGGATCTCCGCGCTGCGTTCCGACCGCGTGGTGAACGCGTGGTAGTTGGCCACGATGAAGTAGCAGTCGTGCGTGTGCTGCAGTTCCACGCGCCGCTTCACGCTTCCCACCCAGTGACCCAGGTGCAGTCGTCCGGTGGGCGTGTCGCCGGTCAGGATGCGTGGCTTGCCGCTCATTCCGGAAGCATAGAGAAGAGCAGCAGGTTGGCCAGGTTGAACGCCGCGTGGGCGACCATGGCCGACTCGATGCGCCCGGTGCGCTCGGTCAGCCACCCCAGCGTGGCGCCCAGCAGCGTCAGGGCCGCCAGTCCGCCCGGCCGTGCGGCGGCGGGCAGCACGCTCCAGTGGAACAGGGCGAAGCCTGCCGAGGTCAGCAGGATGGCCGCGGGCACCGGCAACCGCACTCGCTTGAGCGACTGCTGCACCAGGCCGCGCCAGGTGATCTCCTCGGCCAGCGGCGTGATCAGCACGGCCGCCGCAGCCACGCCCCACGCGGCGGGTTCACTTGCCTGCGCCCGCAGCGACTGCAGCGTGCTGTGACCCAGGGCTGGCGCGGCCTCTCCACCCAGGGCCTGCTGCAGTCGACTGATGCCGTCGATGGCCAGTTGCAGGAACGGCCAGCAGACGAGCAGGCCCAGCAGTCCGGCGATCATGGCGATCGGACGTCGCGATGGTGCGGCGATGTCCGGGCCGGGCGCGAGCAGCAGCCACGCCGCGATGGGCGACGCGGCGGATGCGATGGACAAGGCCAGCATCTGGTGCAGCGTCAGGGTGGTGCCGGTTCGCACGCCCATCCAGGCTCCCACCAGGGCGGTCATGGGCGAGGCCAGGATCACGGCGATCGCCAGGCGCAGAAGATCCGATGGATCGCGGCCCGGCCAGAGCACGGGTCGGGAGCCACGCAGCCATCCCTGGCTCCACGTCACCGCGGCAGCGACCCCGGCCCAGCATGCGTGCAGGACCAGCATCCAGATGCCGTCCACCGGCTCCGATGCGGTGGCGGCCTTCCCGGCTATAACTGGAGTCCCGGATTCCCCGGTCCCCGCCATGGCCGCCGACGCACTCCAGAAGATCGTGCAGAGGAAGAGAGCCGAGGTGGCCGAGCTGAAGGCGAAGGAACCGCTCGAGGCGCTGCAGGCCCGCTGTCGCGAGTTGCCAAGGCCCCGCAACTTCTTCCAGGCGCTGGTGCAGTCAGGCACGCCGCAGGGCACGCGCATCATCGCCGAGGTGAAGCGCAAGAGCCCGTCCGCGGGACTGATCCGGCAGGATTTCGACCCGGTCGACATTGCCGCACGCTATCACGGGGCTGGTGCCTCGGCGATCAGCTGCCTCACCGACGAGGCCGACTTCGGTGGTCGTCTGGAGTTCATCCAGATGATCCGCGACCGCGTGCCGCTGCCGGTGCTGCGGAAGGACTTCATCGTGGATGCGTGGCAGATCTGGGAGAGCCGCGCGGCCGGCGCCGACGCGATCCTGCTGATCGCGGAGTGCCTCACCGAGGGACAGATCGTGGATTTCCAGATTCAGGCGGTCGAGCTGGGGCTGACCACGCTGCTGGAGGTGCATGACGTGGAGAGCCTCTACCGCGTGCAGCATCATGTGGGCTTCCCGCATCGCGGCTACGCGATGCTGGGCATCAACAATCGGGACCTGCGCACCATGACCACCGATCTCTCGCACACGCTCCGCATGGCGGAACTGGTCGAGGACCGATCGATCCTGGTCAGCGAGAGCGGCATCCGGACGGCCGAGGATCTCCGGCGGCTGCGATCGCACGGCGTGCACATTGCGCTGGTGGGCGAGCACCTGATGCGGCAGCCGGATCCGGGCGTGGCGCTGGGCGAGCTGCTGCGACCGTCGTGAGGCGTTTCCCTTGCCGGGATGTCGGCGGCGACTCGGCGGGCTTGTGGCACACGCCCACCGCCGAGAGGCGGCGACAGATTTGTCAGGCATGAGACGTCATGGCAGAATCCGGGAATCCCTCTTCCGGAGTCAACGGTCATGACAATCTCACCGGGTCGGTGCATCCGTCGTTCGCTCGCGTGTGTGCCCTTGATGCTGTGCTTCGGTCAGGTGGATTCGGCCCGGCCGCCGGGGGCGACGGCTCATGAATCCCCGGTGATTCATTCAGTGAGCCCGGATGCAGGACCGGTCGAGGGGGGCACAGCCATCACCATCTCGGGTTCGGGATTGATGGGTGCCACCAGCGTGAAGGTTCGTGGCGCGGCCGCCACCAACGTGGTTGTCGTGAATGACACGACCATCCAGGCCATCACGCCTGCGGGTGAGGCGGGTGCCGCGCATGTGCAGGTGACCACTCCCGGCGGGACAGGAACGCTTGGCCAGGGTTTCCAGTACGGATCAAGGATCACCTGGTACACGGTGCTCGAGCACAAACCAGATCCGGCGGTGATCTTCGATGAAGGCCTGAGATCCGCCATCACGTCCACGGGGCTTCCATGGCGTGTTCGGGACAATGGCACTGGCATCGAGATGGTCCTGATCCCACCCGGTTCGTTCAAGATGGGCGAGGTTGGTCGTGGCGAACCCGTCCATCGGGTCAAGTTGACGAAGCCGTTCTATCTGGGCCGCCACGAGGTCACCCAGGCACTGTGGTCTGCCAAGATGGGCAGCAACCCAAGTTTCTTCGTCGCGGCCAACGGTTACCCGGGTTCGGATGCCAGACCTGTGGAGCAGGTGAGTTGGAACGACATCACCGCCTTCGGCTCGGTCACGGGATTGCGTCTGCCCACCGAGGCCGAGTGGGAATACGCGTACCGGGCAGGCACGGTCACGGGATTTCATGGATCGCCAGCCCATCCGGGTGGCGTGAATGATGAGCGGCACCTCACGAAGATCGCCTGGTTCGGTATCAACAACACCCCGTACGGCACCAAGGCCACCGGCAGCCTTGCAGCCAATGGATTTGGCGTTCATGACATGGCCGGCAACGTGTGGGAGTGGGTGGGTGACTGGCATGGCCCATATGCCGCAGGCGATCAGTCCGATCCAACGGGACCGGAGACAGGAACCGAGCGGGTGCTCCGGGGCGGTGTATGGAACGCCAACTCCAACGACTGCCGTGCAGCCACCCGCATGGCTCACCCACCAGGCTCCCGCTACCCGTTCATCGGCTTTCGTGCCGCGCGGAGCCCCTGAGTTCAGGGACTGGCTCTCATCGTCGCCGGGTTCCGGAGGCACCGTCCCCCAGCAGCCTCTCCGCGATCTGGATCGCGTTCAGGGCCGCACCCTTCAGCAACTGGTCGCCCACCGTCCACAGGGCGAGGCCATGATCCTCGGGAGCACCGAAGTCGCGTCGGATGCGCGAGACCAGCACCTCATCACCCTCGGCGGCCATCAGCGGGTCGGCCGGTGATCCGGACCGCTCGTCGACCAGCCGAACACCCTCGGCCCTGGAGAGCACCTCGCGGGCGACCTCGGGATCGACCCTTCGCTCGAACTCCAGGTGCAGCGCCACCGCATGCGCCCTTCGCACCGGCACGCGCACGCAGGTCACGCTGACGCGAAGGTCGGGAAGGTCCAGGATGCGCCGGCTCTCCTTCACCAGCTTGGTCTCCTCCTCGTTGCTCCCGTCTGGAAGCAGCGCGCTGTCGTGCGGGAACACGTTGAAGAGCGTCGGCCGACGGAAGACCGTCGACTGCACCGGCTCGCCCGCGGACCACTGCCGCGCCTGCCCTTCCAGCTCCTGCATGGCAGGCAGGCCCGCACCGCTCACCGCCTGATAGCTGCACGCGGTGATGCGGCGCAGTCCGAAGGCGTGGTGCAGCGGCGCCGCCGCCATGAGCGAGATGATCGTGGTGCAGTTGGGGTTGGCGACCAGCGATGGCCGCCCCGCCAGTTCGCCTCCGTTGATCTCCGGCACCACCAGCGGGACCTGCGGATCCATGCGGAAGGCGCTGCTGTTGTCCACGACCACGGCGCCGGCGTGCACCAGCCGTGGCGCCCACTCGCGGCTGGTCGCGGCATCGGCGGCCAGGATGGCCACCTCCACGCCCCGGATCGACGCTTCATCGAGCGCCTGCACGGTCACCTGACCACCCGCGAAGGGCAGCGTGCCGCCGGCACTCCGCTGGCTGGCGATGGCGCGCAGTTCGCCCACGGGAAATCGGCGGCGGTGCAGTCGCTCCATCGCCTCGCGTCCCACGGCACCCGTGGCGCCGATCACGGCCACGGTGCGTGGCCGAACGGGATGGTCCATGCTCACTGGTGAGGCCCGACCAGGTAGAAGCGGCTGATCGTCACCTCGAAGGCGCTGCCATCGTCGCGCTGCATCATGTACGCGCCTTCCATGGTGCCCCACTGCGTCTGAAGCGGCGCAAAGCTGCTGTACTCGAACTTCTCGCCGGGTCCGATCACGGGGTTGTGCCCCACCACACCCATGCCCTGCACCTCATGGCGTTCGCCGTCGGCGTCCACGATGACCCAGCGGCGGCTTCGCAGCCGCACACGCTCGGTGCCGTTGTTGACGATCTCGATGCGATAGTTGAAGAGATAGCGCCCCGTTGCCGGGTCGCTGTGTGAAGGGAGGTAGCGTGGCTCGACCATCACGCGGATGCCGTGGGTCTCGCACTCGCTTCCCTTGCAGCCATGGGCCGTCTGCGACATGCCCGCCAACATACTCCCGGTCCCGCCCGATGCCAACGGAATCCCGATGGTCGGCGAATGCCCGGGTCGGCCCGCGGACTACTCGAACCAGCCCTTGCGGCGAATCCAGACGGTCCGGATATCCCGCTCGCCCAGAGCCGACCAGTCCAGGGCCTCGCGCCGCTCGCGATGCCCGGGCGCCTCGATGTGGATGACCAGTGGAACGCGATCCGGGAGCAGGAGCATGGGGGTCAGCCCATTCGAATCGGTCAGGCCCGCGAAGGTGTTGGGATCCGGAGGCAGGCCCCGTCTTGGCTCCTCGAGCGACACCCAGGCCCCCGGCACCGGCGTCCCCCGCTTCTCGTCCAGCACCTCGAACTGGATGGGCTTCCATTGCAGCGGCCGCAGCCTCAGGGTGACCGGTTCGCCGGGCGCGTCACGCAGATCCGCGTGGGCCTCCGTCCAGCCGGGTGACCTCGCCGTGATCCGGTTGCGAAAGCCCGACACCAGGTTCAGCCGCGTGGCCCCGCGCTCATCAGGGGTCGCGCGCTGCAGGTCAGGGAAACCCCATCCCTCCTCCAGGCCTGGCGCAGGCAGGAACAGGAAGGTGCCCGCAAGCACCTCGGCCTCGGGCACCGGTTCGCCGGATCGCTGGTCCACCACCCGCACATCGATGGGTGTCAGCGTGACCGGCTTCAGGCGCATGGGCACGACCAGGCCGTCCTCCAGTTCATCGAAGCCCAGTCGCACGCGCTCATCCTCGGCGCGCATGGATGCGGGAGGCGTCCTGCGGTAGACCGCCAGGCTGGCCGGCTCGTAGCCGGGACGAAGCAGCGTGATGTTCGTGTTCAGTGGCGGCACCCACACGCGCGCCGAGCCATCCGGCTCCGATCGCACCGGCTGCTGCTTCGAGGGCAGCAGCGAGAGAAGCGAGATGGCGTGCCGGTGCAGGGCCACGCCCTCGATGGGCTGCCCCGTGCCTGCGTCGCTCACCTTCACGTCCAGGGGTCGCGGGAAGCACGCGGCCATCGCCAGCGCGCAGAGCACCCAGAGCGAACGCCACGCGTCAGGGTGCGGACCACACGGGGGCTTCAGGCAAGGAAGGGACACCGTGCAGAGCGTACGCATCCGGATCACCATCCGAAGCCAGTCGCGGCACGACCGCCCACACCGCCAGGCCCACGATCACCCCCACGCCGACCAGTCGAGCCAGCGCCGACACCAGGGCGGTGCCCCTGAACGGAGGCGCCTCGCCAAGCCATGCACCCAGTGGAGCGGCACCCGCGACCACGAACACCCAGCCGGGCGTGTCGAGAGAGTCGAAGGCGCGAGCCATCGCCGCACCCAGCACGCAGGTCA
>RFOC01000220.1 GCA_009926815.1 Planctomycetota bacterium | reverse complement strand
GGGCATCTTCCTGATCGTGGAGGGCCTGCTGGTCTACAGCATCGTGCGCTTCCGGCGGCGGGGGACCGAGCAGGGCGAGCCCGTCCAGCTCTTCGGCAGCAACCCCATCGAGCTTGCGTGGACGGTGGTGCCCACGCTGATCGTGTTCACGCTGGCCCTGGTCACCATCCGCGTGATCCGCGACATCGATCGGACCACGCCCCCCGACGGGGCGTTGCACGTGACGGCCATCGGGCACCAGTGGTGGTGGGAGTACCGGTATCCGCACCCCACGCAGCCCGGCGGGCAGGTGGTGGTGGCCAACGAGCTGCACGTCCCGGTGGGCGTGCCCATCTGGCTGCGGCTGGAGAGTGCCGACGTGATCCACAGCTGGTGGGTGCCGGCGCTGGCCGGCAAGACCGATCTGATGCCCAACCAGACCAACCACCTGTGGTTCAGGGCCGATGCGCCCGGCATGTACCTGGGCCAATGCGCCGAGTACTGCGGGAACCAGCACGCGGGCATGCTTCTGCGCGTGGTGGCCGAGCCCGAGCCCGCGTATGCCGCATGGCTCGCCGCGCAGTCGGCACCGGCGGTGGACGATGGTGCGGTGGCCGTGGGGCGCAGCATCTTCGAGTCGCTGGCCTGCAGCACGTGCCATGCGGTGCAGGGCGTCTCCGATGGCGCCTTCGCGCCGGACCTGACGCATCTCATGAGTCGCTCCACGATCGCCTCCGGCATGGCGGATCTGGATCGGGAGACGCTCCGTGCCTGGATCGACGATCCCCAGTCGCTCAAGCCCGGATGCAACATGCCCAGCCTGAAGCTCTCGCCCGCGGAACTGGACGCGGTGACCGACTACCTGCTCACCCTCAAGTGAACCCATGAGCACGCTCCCCGCCCCATCCCACGCGTCCGCCGGTCCCGGCCTGCTCGAGCGGCTGCATGGCTGGGCGATCACCGTGGATCACAAGCGGCTGGGAATCATGTACGTGCTGGCGGCGCTGCTCTTCTTCGTGGTCGGCGGCCTGGAGGCGGCGGCCATGCGGCTGCAGCTCATCCGTCCGATGAACGACTTCCTGACGCCGCAGGGCTTCAACCAGATGTTCACCATGCACGGCACCACCATGGTGTTCCTGGTGGGCATGCCCATGCTGGCGGGATTCGGGAACTTCCTGGTGCCGCTCATGATCGGCGCCCGGGACATGGCCTTTCCGCGGCTCAACGCCTTCGGGTTCTGGCTCTTCCTGCTGGGAGGGCTGCTGCTCTACTTCAGCTGGATCGGCGGAGACGGCCTGTATGGCGCCGGCGGCGCGCCCGATGTGGGCTGGTTCGCCTACTCGCCGCTCACCAGCAAGACCTTCAGCCGCGGCAACAGCACGGACTACTGGATCCTGGGGATCATGGTGAGCGGCTTCGGCAGCCTCTCGGCGGCCATCAACTTCGTCACCACCATCCTGTGCATGCGGTGTCCCGGGATGACGCTCATGCGCATGCCCCTGATGGTGTGGATGATGCTCGTGGTGGCCTTCCTGATCCTGGTCGCGCTGCCGGTGCTGACGGCGGCGCAGGTCATGCTGCTGCTCGACCGGTCGCTCGGGGCGCACTTCTTCGATCCCCAGCAGGCGGGCAGCGCCGTGCTGTGGCAGCACCTCTTCTGGTTCTTCGGGCACCCCGAGGTCTACATCCTCATCCTGCCGGGCTTCGGGTTCGTGAGCGAGATCGTGCCGGTGTTCAGTCGCAAGGTGATCTTCGGCTACACGCTCATGGTGGCGGCCACCGTGGGCATCGGCTTCATCAGCCTGGGCGTGTGGGCGCACCACATGTTCGTGGTGGGACTGCCGCCCTGGCTCAACGCGCTCTTCGCGGCCAGCACGTTCCTGATCAGCGTGCCCACGGGGATCAAGATCTTCAACTGGCTGGGCACCATGTGGGGCGGACGGATCCGCTTCGACACGCCCATGCTGTACTGCACGGGCTTCCTGGGCATGTTCGTGATCGGCGGGCTGACCGGGATCATGCTGGCCGCGGTGCCCTTCACCACGCAGCTGAGCGACAGCTACTTCGTGGTGGGCCACTTCCACTACGTGCTCTTCGGTGGCCTGGTGTTCGCCATCCTGGGCGCGGTGACGTACTGGTTCCCCAAGGCCACGGGCCGACTGATGGACGAGCGTCAGGGACGGTGGGCCTTCTGGATCATCTTCCTGGGCTTCAACCTGGTCTTCCTGCCCATGCACTTCAGCGGCCTGCTGGGCATGCCTCGCCGCATCTACACCTACCAGCCCGATCGCGGCTGGGACGCGTGGAACCTGATCACCACCCTGGGCGTGCCGGTGCAGATGCTCGGCGTGGCGCTCTTCGTGTGGAACCTGGTCCGATCGGCGATCAAGGGCCGCGTGGCGGGCGATGACCCGTGGGACGCGTGGACCCTGGAGTGGGCCACCCCCAGTCCGCCGCCCGAGCACAACTTCGATCGCATCCCCACCTGCACCAGCGCGCGGCCCCTGTGGGACCGCAAGAATCCGCACGATCCCGACTGCCGCTTCGAGTGAACCATGCACGCGACCCTGGCCCAACCCGAGTCCTGGCGACCTTCCCGAGGCAAGGTGGGCATGGCCTGCCTGATCTTCATGGAGAGCCTGTTCTTCTCCGGCTTCATCATCGCCTACCTCTTCTACATCGGGAAGAGCGCGGTGGGCCCGCATCCGCGCGACGTGCTCGAGCTGAAGCCCGTGCTCGTGAACTCCGTGGCGCTGCTCTCGAGCAGCTTCACGGTGGTGGCCGCCGTGCGGGCGCTGGAGCGCGGACGCCTGGAGGCCATGAAGTTCTGGCTGCTCTGCACCATCGCGCTGGGGTCGTGGTTCCTGTGGGGCACCTGGATCGAATGGCGGGGACTCATCGAGACGCAGGGCCTGACCATCGCCACCAATCTCTTCGGCACCACCTTCTACACCCTGGTCGGTTTCCACGCCTTCCACGTGGTGGTGGGCCTGCTGGCGCTGGGCACCGTCCTGGTGCTCGGGGTGCTCGGGCGGCTGCAGCCGAGGCGTGACCTGATCCGGTTCGAGCTGGTGAGCTGGTACTGGCACTTCGTCGACGTGGTCTGGATCTTCGTCTTCACCACCGTGTACATCGTGGGGATGCGTCCATGAACGACCCGCGAGACGAGCCCTGGTCGGTGCCCTATCTGCGCGGCGTTCCCGAGCCGACGGCCGGACCACTGTGGGCGGGCTTTGGCGTGACACTCCTGTTTGCCACGCTGGTCACCCACTGGATCGTGGGGCTGGTGGGGCTGGCCTGCGCGGCGGCGGGCTTCGTGGCCTGGGCACGGGCCTGCTTCCCCGACGAGCGACTGGAATCGCTTCCCCCAGGCTCGGACCAGCCGCTGCCTCCGCCTGCGCTGCAGGCCGCGGCGCAGCACACCCGGGTCATGCTTCCCGCCACCATGCATCCGTACCGCGCAGGACTTGG